>NZ_JACXWY010000029.1:0-43930 GCF_014764685.1 Allobosea spartocytisi | reverse complement strand
ATATTAGATGTTGTATGATTGCTGCCGCGACATGTGTTGGAGGTTTCGTTCTTATGGAAGGATCGAGCGCAAAAGCCCAGACCCCGACCGCCGACCCCGGTGCCTGGCGTTCGATGTCCTACGCGAACCTTCAGACCCCGTCGCCCGCAACGGCGACCTATGTTGATATCTGGAAGGATGCGATTGACGAAAACAACCGCCATTACGAGCAGCGCGGAGACCGCCGCTTCTCGAAAGGGAATGCGCCGGCCAACGAGGCGCATTTCGTGATCTGGAGCAGCCGCCGGTCGGTCGTGTTCAGCATCCTCGATACCGCCAGCCAGTGCGAGCCGAAGACCACCTTTTCCGAGGCCGGCGCCGCCGTGAAGCTCTGCCCGGTGCGCATCGCCGTCTACGAAGGTCTGCAGGTGCGCACGATGGATGGCGGCAAGGCGTGCTTTCTCGAACTCGACCAGCCCTCCCCGGCAACAGCAGCCGCGTCGGGAGCCTATGCGTCCTACGACGTCGCGCGACGGACGCTCAAGACGGGACTGCTTGTCAACCACGAGGCGGTCGATGGCTGCTCATTCGACGTTCCACTTCCCCGGCAATAGCGGGGTTGCAGCATGCAATAAGCCGGTGACTCGGCGCACCGATCGGCGCCAATGCAAGGAGACAAAGATGCGACTGCCCGCCCTGATAATTCTCGCAACCCCCGCGCTGGCGTTTTTTGCTTCTCCGAGCCTCGCTGCCGACAACGCGTTTTCCTACAAGACGAGCTATCGCAACGTAACGAGCGATCCCGACAAGATCTGGACCGGCGATACACTCGCGCCTAATCCGAAGGGGACAGTGACGATCCATGAGTATCAGCTGCGCACGCCTGACGGCGAGTGGCTGATCTCGCAGATCTGGAATGACGACTGCTCGTCGGGTACCTGCCCGACGCGGCTCGTGCGGATCGCCGCAAGTGGTGAACGGCGTGTTGTCGTGGACGACATGATGCATCAGATCGTGCCGCCCGACGATCCGCGCTTTGCCGACCTGTCTTCCAACAAAAAGACCGAGGAGTTTGCCCGCCGTCCCTTCGCGCTCAGCGACAACGGCAAGACGCTCGTCAACGGCGATTTTAAGTTTGGGGTCGACGGAGACAAACAATGATGTTGTCTCGCCCATTGCGCCAGTCGCTCGTCGACGCAGGATTGTTTCTCTGCCTGTCGGCCGCCGTCGCCTTCGCCGGCGAATCGGCCGCTAATCTTACTTCAGCCGGTATTCCATCAAACTGTGCCGACTTCGCCTCGAAGGTCTCGGCAAGCGAAGGCAATTTCGGCACGACCAACCAGTTCGGGTGCCTCGGCGCTTTCCAGTTCTGCCCGGGTACGTTCGAGCAATATTACAGCGGTAGCGCCCAGAGTTTCCTCAACAACCCCTCCGCGCAAACCGCGGCGTGGACACAGTACGAGCAAAACGAGTGGTCGAAGGCGCAGAGCAACGGCCTGACTTCGATCGTCGGTCAGCAGGTGTGTTCGGGCGGCAAGTGCGCGACGATCGACCAATCCGCGATCCTGATGGCATGCCAGTTCGGGTGCGGTGGAAAAGGCAAGCTCGCCAACTACGTCGCAAGCGGCGATTGCAACGCACGCAACGTCAAGGATGGCAACGGCGTCAGCGTCTGCACCTACCTGCTGCGGGGCGCCGGCTACGACGTCTCCTGCTTCACCGGCCAGCAGTCGAACGTGTGCGTCCAAATGCCGACAGGACCAGGAGATTTCCCGACTTCCACCGGGATCGCGTCGAACCCGCCATCGGCTTCGACCGCTTCGATTATCGTCGGGCCGACGGAAATCTGAGATGTCGGCTAATTCAGCTCGGTGGGGTCGCGCAGGATGAAACGCGAAAATGCGTTTAGTTGCTCTTCGACAGCGGCGCAAAGATCACCGCCCCGATAATGGGCATGGACGAGAGCCCAGAAAACGACTTCGTCTGAGCGGCCGGCGAACAAGGCCTTTTGCAGGGTGCGCCCGATCAACGCCACCGCGCGGATGGGTTCGTATCGGGCATGTAGCTCGGACGCGACAATCTTGGTATCGGCAGTTCGGATCACTGTTGGTTCCTCAGCTGTTGCAGGCTCGGTCTAGGCCGCCGACGGCCATGACGCATTGTCCAGAACGGAGCGCGTGCATCCGCGCGCTGCGTGGATCGTCGACAGCGTTTCGCGGTTGAAGGACATTCGGAGCGCGACCACCTCATCGCGGCCGATCCGGACCGGAAATCCCAAAGGCCGAACGAAAAAGCGCAGTTGCATGGCAATGACCATCAGCCGCCAATCGATCGCGACGGTGACGGTGTCGACCCGCTTTGCCATGCCCCATTCGACGACGCCCTGGGCAAGTTCAAGGAAAGGGCTGTCGCCGCGAGGCCGCATTTCGCGGTGACCCTGTGCAACGCAGAACCGCGTCCACTCGAAAACACGCGGTCCACGTGGCGGCGGGCGTCGGCATAGGTCGCCAAGCACGTCGGTCAGAAGATGAGGCCGGGTTGTCGGCAGCAGACGCTGGTAACCGACGATCGCATCGTCACGCATGCAGATATGGTGGACCGCGTGCGCGTCATCGAACCGATCGCGCTCGAGAGCATCGGGCTGTCTCAGTTGCTCCCAACCCTTTTCTTCAACAAAAATCTTATGTCGAAGGCTAAAAACCTGATTCATGAGGGCGGAATGTCGATCCATATCCGCACCCGAAATAACTGCAAGCATGACTGACTCCTCGGCTTAAGTTGCAACCGAGTTAGTCACGCTCGCGGTCGTCAGGGTATGGTCACAAACGACTATTGCCACGAAATCGATGGCACTTTCAGCGTGCGTCGCGCCGCTGTGCTAATCACTGCGTGCCGGGGCTTGATTACCGATGGCACAACAGGCGGATGAGACAAAACAAGCCACTCAGCTTTCGCTGGCTTGATCAGTCTTCGGGCCTCTCGCAATCGTTCGCGTCGTTTCTTTGCTTGGATGATCCAGAGCGATGTCTGTTGATTGATCAGGTTTATCTGCCTGACGGCACGACCGTTTCTCGTCAGGTAAAGCAAGGCCATGACCGCTTGGGACATATCCGAGATCATCGCAAAGATCCCGGAAGAGCCGTCGACAGCGTTCTTTCTCGATTTCGGCCGTGTCGCAGCGACGCGAACCCTCGGCCTCGGACCACCCTTCCGGGCGGCAGATCGGACACGTTGCCATGTGCAGCGCGGCGTCCCAGGACACTAATGCGTCCAAATAGGCACGGTGCGCGGCGACGGCTTGTGTCTCAAGAGATGGCAGCCCCCGATCCTTGCCTTTGGGCACCTAAATCTCCCCGGAGAAATTCTCCGCGGTACGCCCCCGCAAACGAACTCTCTCTGACTCTTGGTGATCGGGGAGTTGGAAAACCGCTGTTAGACGGCCCTGTGGCCTTTAGTTCGGAGAACCTGTTGCATACGCCACAGGCTCCCCGACCATAAGGTCAAGGAGTGCGGCGCCGTATCGGCCGGCGCCAACCGCTAACAGGGGTTTTCCAAGCCCCAGGGCAGCGCGTACTGCCCCGCACGACTCATAACCGCTCATTCGCTCGGCATCCAGATGCTTTCGATAAATCTTGGCTTGCCAACCCCCTAGAGGCCATTTTGTGTGAGGGATGTGGAGCGTCTCCCCTGACGGGGCCGGGCTGGTGGCTGAGCTGAAGCCCCCCGGGAGAGGTCTTCCCCCTGCCGGGCAGCCATCCCTGACGCGCGCCTGCCCGGCCGGCGCGAAGGGGTGGCAGGCGGTGCCGCTGGCGCCTCGCCGGACGCAAGGGAGGCTTCGCCGCGCCGATCGTCCAATGTCTTGGATCTCTTGCCAGCGCGCCCTTGCATCCGGCAGGCTTCGCGGCTTGCCGGTTGTGTTCCGCAAGGTGCGGGACGAGGAAAGTCAACCGAAGAAAGGGCGAGCACGCGCCGTTGGCGCGCCTCGGATGAATGGATGGAGAAGAACGAAATCGAGAATCTGCGCCAGAAGGTGACCTGCGCGATCGTCCTTGAAGCCGCAGGCTGGAAGGTTGATCTGAAGGAGAGCACGCGCCGTGCGGTGAAGTTCAGGCGCGGCGACGGCGAAATTATCATCGTGATCCACGACGGGCGCGGCTGGTTCGATCCGCTCTCGCCCAAGAAGGGCGACATCTTCGATCTTGCCGAGCATCTCGGCGCCGACGGCTTCGTCGCCGCCTGCGAACAGCTCGCTGGTCTCATCGGCTTCGTTCCGAGTCAGCCTGCATGGATACGCCCGCAGCGGCCGGCACCGGCCATCTCGATCTCCGAGCGCTGGCAGCGCCGGCCCAGGCCGCGGCCCGGTTCGACGACCTGGCGCTATCTCACCGCCGAGCGGGCGCTCCCCGACGACGTCCTCCGGCGCGCCATCGCCCTGGATTGCCTGCGGGAAGGACCGCACGGCAGCATGTGGGCAGCGCATCGATCGGCGTCCGGAGCACTCACCGGCTGGGAGGAACGCGGGCCGACCTGGCGCGGTTTTGCGACCGACGGCGCCAAGGAGCTCTTCCGCTTCGGACCGGCAAGCGCTGAACGGATCTGCGTGACCGAGGCGGCGATCGACGCCATGAGCCTTGCCACGATCGAGGTCCAGCGGTCGGATACGCTCTATGTCAGCACCGGCGGCGGCTGGTCGTCCGTGACCGACGAGGCGCTTCGCCGCATCGGGGCGCGGGGCCACACCCGTCTCGTCGCCGCGACCGACAACAATCGACAAGGTGACCTCTATGCCGAGCGCATCCAGGCGATCGCCGCCGAAGCTGGGGTCGGCTACGTCCGGTCGCGGCCGCGCGGCGACGATTGGAACGAGGACCTGAAGGCGTTGCTGGCGCGCTTCTCTGACCGGCGGCTTGTCGCCCACGCGTAAACAACTTTCCGATCGCGCCCTTCGAACAGAAACGGGCAGAAAGAAGGACAAGGGGAAGGTCCGCTGCCGCATACCCGGCCGGAGCCTCAAGGGTGCGCTTCGCCCGCTATGCGGCCCTTGACCCTCCGCACCGGAGAGGCGGCCACCCGGCGGTGTTTGAAAACACCAATGGGAAGGACGAACCATGCCCCTGTTTACGATTGAGTCGACTTATCGCCTGCCGGTCTACCGACATCGCACCTATGAAGCTGCGAGCCTCACTGAGGCCTGCCGCCTCGCCATTGAGGACGATGATTGGGAGAGCGCAAAGCGCGACTATGAATCAGCTGGCGAAACCTATCTCACCGGCGCGTGGGTGGGGGCCGACGGTGCCTATCGGGGCCAGGCTCTGCGGGTGCCTACGCATTTCGACGAGACGGTGCAGCGCAAAGCGAATCATTTCGAGGTCCTGCTCGGTCTGGTCAAGATGCTGAGCGGCGTGGGCGACGCCAAGCAGAGCGCTTATTGGGCCGGGCGCGCCACCTCGGCCGTTGCCAAGGCGGAGGCGATCCTTGCCGGTATGAAAGATCCCGCTCCGGATGCGCCGGCGCCGCGCCCGCACATTCTGCTGTCCTTCGACGAGAGCGAGGTGCGCGCGACGATCGGCGAGGTCATCGCGCATGATGAGGTCGTCACGGTGCTCTCGGCGGATTCGATCGGTGACGACGATATCCATGCCGCCTGCGTGGCGGCCGTCGCAGCCGCCGACTTCGCGGAAGACAGAGGATCGGTCCTGTTCAAAGCCGCGCTCGCGGCGATCCGGTCGGCCGAGCAGCGCCGGGATGGGAGGATGGAAAAGGGAGAGACGGGAAAGGAGGAATGACGTGCCGCATGCCCGGCCGGCGCGTCAAGGGAGGCTTCGCCCGCTTCGCGGCCCTTGACCCGCCGGGCCGGAGAGGCGGCCGCGAAGGAGGGGTCAGAAGGGCTGAAGAGGATGGCGAACCGGAAGGGTGAGCCGCGCTCCGGCCCGACGAGGCTGAAAGGAGCCCACCATGATCCCCTCTTCGATCCGCAAGGTCTATCAAGGCGCCGCCGACCGCCGGCAGATGTTTCGCATGTTCGATCGGCATAAGGAGCGACCGAACCGGGTGGAGGACAACGCGACCGCTCTTTATTCGGGCGAATGGTTCGAGATCGGCGAAGCCGAGCACGACTACATGTTCGAGATCCTGCCCCCACTGTGGATGCGCGGCGACATGTTCGCCATGCGCGAATTTCTCACCGGCTGCATCACGAGTGTCTTCTTCGAGCTGAAGATCGACGAACGCATCCGCTATTTCCACGGCTATTGCGATCTCGGCGACCGGCAATCGCCGGAGCGGATGCGCGCCGCGATCGTCGAACGCGAGTCGCGGCCGGTCCGGGCGATGACACGCGAGGAGCGCCTCGATCACATTTGGTCGAGCACGCATGACCCCTATCGCGGCTATGCGGACTGGCGCTTTCCCGCCGCAGAGCGCGGCAAGCGCATCGTGATCGTCTACGGCCAGGATCGAAGCCATGATTTCCGGCTGCTCGATCGACTGACCGACGCGGAAATCGCGGTGAAGCTGCCGGTGCATCTGCGCTACCTGCCCGATGCGATCGCGGCATAGGTGCTGCTATGTTCACCTTTTCCGTGACGGCAGTCCACGCCGTGATCGCGCGTGGGCGCATCGACGCCCTGATGAACGGCGGCTTCCGTAACCCGCATTACGGCCTTGCGCCGGGCAAGGACGAGAAGCCCGGCGTCTGGCTGGTCGGCGACGAAGGCGTGTACATCATGTCCAACGGCAAGCTCGCCGAAGGGCAGCAGCGTCCGCTCATCGTCTATGCCGAGGAATGCGATCCGACGACCAACCTCGATTACTGGCACTACAAGCGCCAGTATTTCGGCGGCGATGACGGCATCGACTTCCTCGACGCCGAACTGCTCGTGCGGTCGATCGAGGCACTTGCCTCGGCCACGCACCTCACGATCGCGATGACCGACGACAGCATGGCCATCACGCCGATCCACCGCTGACCTCCGGGCCACGCGGCCCGTTCCCACAACCTCTCGCGACCATCGCGCCAGCCGGAATCCCCGGCGGGATCGATGGCGCGCGCCTTCAACACAGGAGACCTTACGATGGCGCACGACGATCCCTTCACTCTCGACCTTTTCGGCAACACCGCTCTCTCGTCGGGCCTCGGCCTCGGCGTGACCGCCTTTGGCGGAACGTTCGCGAACGATGACGACGATGAGCCCGATCCCTCGACGCCGGCTCCGGCGCTTCCGGTCGCGGCCACCGCGCGTCCCGCCGTCCCTGCCCGCCCCGTGCGCGGGTCCAACTTCCGTCTCGTCGGCGATCGCCTGCTCGCCAGGACCTGGAAGGATCGCGGGCGCGACAACATCGCCGCCATACGGCTCGCGACCGAGATCGAGGCCGATCAACGCCCGGCCACGGCGCAGGAGCAGGCGCAGCTGATCCGCTTCACCGGCTTCGGCGCGTCCGATCTCGCCAACGGCGTCTTCCGCCGGCCCGGCGAACCCGATTTCCGCGAAGGCTGGCAGGAGCTCGGCGCCTCGCTCGAGGATGCGGTCGGCGAACTCGACTACGCCTCGCTCGCCCGCTGCACGCAATATGCCCATTTCACGCCCGAGCTGATCGTGCGGGCGATCTGGACGGCGTTGCAACGTCTCGGCTGGCGCGGAGGCCGCGTGCTTGAGCCCGGCATCGGCACGGGCCTTTTCCCGGCGCTGATGCCGGAAGGACTGCTCGAGATCGCGCATGTCACCGGCATCGAGCTCGATCCGGTCACGGCGCGGATCGCCCGTCTGCTCCAGCCGCGGGCGCGGATCCTCACCGGCGATTTCGCGCGCACCGAACTGCCGGCGGCCTTCGATCTCGCAATCGGTAATCCGCCCTTTTCCGACCGCACCGTCCGATCGGACCGGGCCTATCGCTCCAAGGGCTTTCGCCTGCACGACTACTTCATCGCGCGTGCGATCGATCTCCTCAAACCCGGCGCGCTCGCCGCATTCGTGACCTCGCACGGGACGATGGACAAGGCGGATGTCGCCGCGCGCGAGCACATCGCCGGATCGGCCGATCTCGTCGCGGCCATTCGTCTCCCCGAGGGCAGCTTCCGCGCGGCCGCCGGCACGGATGTCGTGGTCGACCTCCTCTTCTTCCGCAAGCGCAAGATCGGCGAAGCCGCAGGCGATGCATCCTGGCTCGACACCGAGGAGGTACGCCCGGCAGGCGAGGACGAGAGCGTGATCCGCGTGAACCGCTGGTTCGCGCAGCACCCCGCCTTCGTGCTCGGGACGCATGCGCTAACCTCCGGTCCCTTCGGCGAGACCTATACCTGCCTGCCGCGTGCCGGCGAGGCGCTCGAATCTCTCCTTCCCGCTGCGATCGCTCTTCTCCCGGAGGCGATCTACGACGGCGAGCCCGACGTCATCGACGCCGATCGCGACGAAGATGACGAGTCCGTCGATCTCGTTTCTCCGGCCGATCGCCATGTGCGCGAAGGCAGCTACGTCGCCGACAAGGTCCACGGCATCATGCAGGTCCTCGACGGCAGGCCGGTCGCGATCAAGGTCCGCAAGGGTCGCAGCGCCGAAGGCGTCCCCGAAAAGCATGTGCGGATCATCGGCAAGCTGATCCCGATCCGCGATGCGGTGCGCGAGGTCCTCAAATGCCAGGAGACCGACCGGCCATGGAAGGATGCGCAGGTTCGCCTGCGCATCGCCTGGTCGAACTTTGTGCGCGATTTCGGGCCGATCAATTTCACGACCGTCTCGATGACCGAGGATGAGGAAACCGGCGAGGTGCGTGAGACGCATCGCCGGCCGAACATCCAGCCCTTCCTCGACGATCCAGATTGTTGGCTCGTCGCCTCGATCGAGGACTATGATCTTGAGACAAACACCGCGAAACCCGGCCCGATCTTCACCGAGCGCGTGATCTCGCCGCCGGCGGCGCCGGTGATCACGAGTGCTGCCGATGCGCTCGCCGTGGTGCTGAATGAGCGCGGCCGTGTCGATGTCGACCACATCGCCGAGCTTCTGCATCGCGATCAAGAGGATGTCGTCGCCGAGCTCGGTAGCGCCATCTTCCGCGATCCGGCCGACGGCTCCTGGCAGACCGCCGACGCCTATCTGTCCGGTCCCGTACGCGACAAGTTGAAGACCGCCGAAGCCGCCGCGGCGCTCGATCCGGACTACGAGCGCAACGTCACCGCGCTGCAGGCCGTCCAGCCTGCCGATCTCAGCCCGTCGGACATCACCGCTCGGCTCGGCGCGCCGTGGATTCCGGCCTCCGACATCGTCGCCTTCGTCACGGAAACGATGGGCGCCGACATCAAGATCCACCACATGCCCGAACTGGCGTCCTGGACCGTCGAGGCGCGACAACTCGGCTGGATGGCGGCGGGGACCTCGGAATGGGGCACGGACCGCCGGCACGCCGGCGAACTTCTGGCCGACGCGCTGAACAGCCGCGTGCCGCAGATCTTCGACACGGTGAAGGACGGTGACAGCGAGCGCCGCGTCCTCAACGTCGTCGACACCGAGGCGGCGAAGACCAAGCTGCAAAAGATCAAGGATGCGTTCCAGCGCTGGATCTGGTCCGATCCCGACCGCACCGACCGGCTGGCGCGCGTCTACAACGACCGCTTCAACAACATCGCGCCACGGGCCTTCGACGGCTCGCATCTGAAGCTTCCGGGCGCCTCTCGCGCCTTTGTCCTTTATGGGCACCAGAAGCGCGGCATCTGGCGCATTATCTCGGCCGGTTCGACCTACCTCGCGCACGCCGTCGGCGCCGGCAAGACCATGACGATGGCCGCCGCCGTCATGGAGCAGCGCCGGCTCGGCCTGATCGCCAAGGCGATGCTCGTCGTGCCCGGCCATTGCCTGGCGCAGGCGGCGCGCGAATTCCTGGCGCTCTACCCGAACGCGAGGATCCTCGTCGCCGACGAGACGAACTTCACCAAGGACAAGCGGCACCGCTTCCTGTCACGCGCGGCGACCGCGACCTGGGACGCGATCATCATTACGCATTCGGCCTTCCGCTTCATCAGCGTGCCGTCGGCGTTCGAGAGCCAAATGATCCAGGACGAGCTCGAGCTCTACGAGACGCTGCTGACGAAGGTCGAGAGCGACGACCGCGTTTCGCGCAAGCGGCTCGAGCGGCTCAAGGAAGGCCTGAAAGAGGGGCTGGAGGCGCTCTCGACGCGCAAGGATGACCTCCTCACCATCTCCGAGATCGGCGTCGACCAGATCATCGTCGACGAGGCGCAGGAGTTCCGCAAGCTCTCCTTTGCCACGAATATGAGCACCTTGAAGGGCGTCGACCCGAACGGCTCGCAGCGCGCCTGGGACCTTTTCGTCAAGTCGCGTTACGTCGACATGAAGAACCCGGGCCGCGCGCTCGTGCTCGCCTCCGGCACCCCGATCACCAACACGCTGGGCGAGATGTTCTCTGTGCAGCGCTACCTCGGCTACGCAGCACTCAGCGAGCGTGGCCTGCACGAGTTCGATGCCTGGGCATCGACCTTCGGCGACGTGACGACCGAGCTCGAACTACAGCCGTCGGGCAAATACAAGCCGGTCACGCGCTTCGCGACCTTCGTCAACGTGCCCGAGCTGATCGCGATGTTCCGCTCCTTCGCGGACGTCGTCTTGCCCGAGGACCTGCGCCAATACGTCAAGGTCCCGGCGATCTCGACCGGCAAGCGGCAGATCCTCACCGCGAAGCCGTCGGCGGCGTTCAAGCGCTACCAGACGCTGCTCGGCGAGCGCATCAAGGCGATCGAGGAACGCGACCGTGCGCCGGAGCCCGGTGACGACATCCTATTGTCGGTTATCACCGACGGCCGGCATGCGGCGATTGATCTGCGGCTGGTCGACCCGGACAATGATAACGAAGCCGACAACAAGCTGAACCAGCTCGTCGGCAACGCCTTCCGCATCTGGAGCGACACCGCCGAGAGCACCTATGTCCGCTCCGACGGCAAGCCGTTCGAATTGCCCGGCGCGGCGCAGATGATCTTCTCCGATCTCGGCACGATCAGCGTCGAGAAGTCGCGCGGCTTCTCCGCCTATCGCTGGATCCGCGACGAGCTGGTCCGCATGGGCGTGCCGGCGTCTGAAATCGCCTTCATGCAGGACTTCAAAAAGTCGGAGGCGAAGCAGCGCCTGTTCGGCGACGTGCGCGCCGGCAAGGTCCGCTTCCTGATCGGCTCGTCCGACACTATGGGCACCGGCGTTAATGCGCAGCTGCGCCTGAAGGCGCTGCACCACCTCGACGTGCCCTGGCTGCCGTCGCAGATCGAGCAGCGCGAGGGCCGCATCGTACGCCAGGGCAATCAGCACGACGAGGTCGACATCTTCGCCTACGCCACGGAGGGCTCGCTCGACGCGCAGATGTGGCAGAACAATGAGCGCAAGGCCCGCTTCATCGCCGCGGCGCTGTCTGGCGACACCTCGATCCGCCGTCTCGAGGACATGGGCGAGAGCCAGGCCAACCAGTTCGCGATGGCCAAGGCGATCGCATCGGGCGATCCGCGGCTGATGCAGAAGGCTGGCCTCGAAGCCGACATCGCGCGGCTCGAGCGCTTGCGTGCCGCGCATATCGACGATCAGCACGCCGTGCGGCGGCAGATCCGCGATGCCGAGCGCGACATCGAATATTCGACGCGCTGCATCGGCGAAATCGCGAAGGATATCGAGCGGCGAACACCGACCTCAGGCGACGCTTTCGCGATGACGGTGACGGACGAATCCTACGACGAACGCAAGCTCGCCGGTCGCGCGCTGCTGAAGGAGATCCTGACGCTCGTGCAGCTCCAGCAGGAGGGCGACGTCGTCATCGCCTCGATCGGCGGCTTCGACATCGAATATAGCGCCGAGCGCTTCGGACGTGACGGCTATCGCTACACCACGATGTTGCAGCGGACCGGCGCGGAATACGAGATCGAGCTGCCGGTGACGGTGACGCCGCTCGGCGCGATCGCTCGTCTTGAGCACGCGCTCGACGATTTCGATGGCGAGCGCGAGCGCTACCGCCAGCGCCTCGCCGATGCCCGGCGGCGGCTGGTGTCTTACGAATCCCGCGATGGCGGCGAGTTCGCATTCGGCGGTGAGCTCGCGGAGAAGCGCCGGCAACTCGCCGAGGTGGAGAAGGCCCTGGCCGAGGGCGGCAGAGACACCGGCGAGATGCCGGTGGCCGCCTGAAACGAAAGAGAGAGGGGAAGAGAAGGGAAAATGCCCGCTCGCAGATCGGGCGGGCCGTCGCCGCTAAAGCTCAACCGCCGCCTGCGCAAACCCGGCCCGTCGTCCTGCGCAGGGCTTTGGCCCTGCTGGTCCAGCCGGGCGGGGTTGCTCGGCCGCAGTTGCACCGGCCCGCCCGCTCCGCGGGCCGGGGGGTGTCTTCGGGAAGAAGACGAGAAAGGGCCGGCAGCGCCGGTCCGCAACCCCCAAAAGGAGCATTCCCATGCATCTCATCAAGGTCGATCCGCGCGCGCTGAAGGAAAATCCCGACCGCCTGCGCCAGACGAAATCGACACCACAGGCCGATGCGCTGATGCTCGCCACGATCAAGGCGGTCGGCATCGTCCAGCCCCCCGTTATCACGCCGGAAGCCGGCGGCGGCAACGGTTACGTCATCAATGCTGGCCATCGCCGCGTGAAGCAGGCGATCGCGGCGGGGCTCGAGGAAATCGACGTGCTCGTCGACGAGGTCGCCAACGACAACGGCGCGATGCGTTCGATGGTCACGAACATCGCATTCGAGCCCATGAACCCCGTCGACCAGTGGCGTGCGATCGAGCGCCTGGTCGCGCTCGGCTGGACCGAGGAGGCGATCGGCGTGGCGCTGGCGCTTCCCGTGCGCCAGATCAAGAAGCTGCGGCTGCTCGCCAACGTCCTGCCGGCGATGCTCGATCACATGGCCAAGGGCGACATGCCGAACGAGCAGCAGCTCCGCACGATCGCGGCGGCCTCGCTCGACGAGCAGAAGGAGGTCTGGAAGAAGCACAAGCCGTCGAAGGGCGATCCGCAGGTCTCCTGGTGGAGCGTGGCGCAAGGGCTGCAGAAGACCCGCATGTATGCGCGCCATGCAAGCTTCGGCGACGACCTCGCCCAGGCTTACGGCATCCAGTGGGTCGAGGACCTGTTCGCTCCGGCCGACGAGGACAGCCGCTACACCACGAATGTCGAGGGCTTCCTCGGCGCGCAGCAGGAGTGGATGACGGCGAACCTGCCAAAGAAGGGCGTCATCGCCGAAACCACGAACTGGGGCGAGGTGAAGCTGCCACCGAAGGCCGAGCGTGTCTACGGCAAGCCGGCGAAATCCGATTGCACCGCGATGTATCTCGACCGCGAGGGTCGCGTGCAGAGCGTGCATTACCGCATGCCCGAAGCCAAGAAGCCGAAGGGCGGCAAGGACACGGGCGGCACCGATAACGCCCCGGATGACGTCGGCGACGTGGCGAGGCCGCGCCCCGACGTGACGCGCAAGGGCGTCGAGATGATCGGCGACTACCGCACCGACGCGCTTCGCGAAGCACTCGGCCGCGCGCCGATCGAGGATGATGCGCTGATGGCGCTGCTGATCCTCGCCTTCGCCGGTCAGAACGTTTCGGTCACGACGGGGAGCGGCGGTGCCTATTACGGCTACAGCCGGTTGGCGAAGAACGCGGCGGTGCTGTTCGACGCAGACGGCAAGCTCGCCTTCGACATCGACACGCTGCGCGTTGCAGCCCGCACTATGCTCGTCGACGTCTTCTCGTGCCGCGAGAATGCCACCAACAGCGGCATCGTCGCGCGCATCGCTGGCGACATGATCGGCGCCGACGCGTTCCTTCCGAACATGGGCACCGAGGATTTCCTCTCCTGCCTGTCGCGGCCGGCGCTCGAAGGCTCGTGCAAGGACACGCCGGTCCTGCCGCGCCAGCGCGTGAAGGACACGCGCGCCGCGCTCGTCGCGCATTACAAGGAGGGCCACTTCGTCCATCCCTCCGCCCTCTTCGCCCCCGATCCGGCGAAGCTCTCCGACTGGCTGTCTTCGCGCGCGGCGGCAGCAGACGAGGATGAGGCCGACGAGGACGTGGCCGACGTCGGCGAGGGCGTCTCCGACGAGGAGGCCGAGGCCTTCCGCGAGGCGGCAGAGTAACGCCGCTCACCTTCAACTTCAAAAGGTTCGCCGCCGCCGGTCTCCGGCGGCGGTGTCGTTTCCACACATGCGCTATCCAAGGAGGCCACCATGTCCGCGCACACCATCTTCGACAATGCCCCGATCGGCTCCATTATCGCCTGGTCCGACGGAATGCCGCAGCCACCGGCACGCTTCAACAAAAAGCTCTCAGCCTGGCGGACCAACAATAGTCGCGGCCGCCTGATCCGCAAGCAAGCGGCGCATGGCGTCGGCAACATCTCGCTGGCGGCGTCGTTCACCCTGCACGAAGCCGACTTCGGCGGCGGCGGTGTCATTGCGATCCGTATCCATCGAACGTTCTCGCTCGACTCGCGACTGGTCTTCACCATCGTCGAACGCCCGACGATCGGATCGGTCCGCGTGTTCGACGGTCCCGGCGATGACGCCGAGCTCGTCCATCTTTCTATGCATGAGGCCGACGCCCGCGAGTGGCTGACGCGGCACAGCTATCCGCGCGCCGTGCTCCAGGAGGTGACGGCCGACGAGGTCAGCGCCGATATCGTCGAGGGGAGGACCGCGGCATGAACGCCCCCTCTCCTGCCCGTCCTCAAACAGGGAACCACGGATTTCCAGGGGTTTCTTTCGGCCGCAGCGCCGACGGCATGCCCGTCGCGCTCGTCGGCGACACAGCGTTCGCCATGGCGATGGCGCGCGACGATCGGCACTATCTCGTCACCGCCTGGCGTCTTACGCGTCCGATGGCCGAGTGGACGCGCAGCGATTTCTACGGGCACTCCGGCGAGCTCGCCGACGAGGCGGCGTTTCGGGCACGGGTGCTCGAAAATGCCGAACATCAGCGCGAGCGCAAGATGCTCGGCCGTGTCGAGGAATGTTCGCGTGCCCACACGCCGTGGGGCACCTCGCAGGGCGCGACGATCTACGCCGAGGGCGTCACGTCGCACTCGACCGCCGGGCACGGCGGCTTCAAGCTCTCGGCCGAGCGAAACCGCAAGGTCCATCGCATGCTGCGCTCGGCCGGCGGATGGTACGAGGAAGATGCCGAGTGGGCGATCGTCGCGATCACCTTTCCGCATCTCTTCACAGCCTTCGAGCGTCGCTGTGCCGAGCGGACGATCAAGGACTCTTGGCCGGATGCCTGGGAGGCGATCTTCGGCACGATCCTCCTGCCGGGTGAATCCTACGAGAAGGATCGCCGCGCGTTCGAAGCAGCGCACGCCCACGACTGGATCGTGATCTCGGCGATCACGTCGAAGCAGGTCGCAGGATTTGTCGAGGTTGTCGCGACGCCGGGCGGCAAGCGGGGCGACGGGACCGAGGAGCGCCGCTTCCTCGTTCCCTCGGACGAATACCGCGTCGGGCTCTTCGGCTTTGTGGTCGATCCCGCTCGCCACCACGTTTATGGCGGCGAGTCCGACTTTATCGGCTGGCAGCCAGGGAGGGCGGCATGAGCCCTTCCCCCGATCGCCTTCATCTTCTCCATCGCATGGAGGAGGCGCAGCGGCAGACGCAGCGCCAACTCGATGTGATCGATCGGCAGATCACGCGGAGGATGACCGCGCTGATACCGTCGCTCGGGCGCAAGCAATCCGGTTATCGTCGTGGCAAGCCGCCGGACCCAGGTGCTTTTCTCGAACGGTATCGTGCGAGCCTGGCGGCGCTTACTGCGGAACGCCAGCCGGAAATCGACGCCTTGTCGCGAAAGCTCGCGCGGCAAGGCCAGGCAATCGAGGCGCTGCGCGAGCGCCTCGGTGTCGATCGTGACGGGCGAAGCGCTGCCCGCCACGAGCAGACCGGCACGAAGATGGACCATCATCATGCCGGCCCGACATCGGCGCTGTGGCCGGAAACCGGCTCGTCGATCTGACGATGATCGCATCCGACGGCGTGCGGGACGAGCAGAGAGCGCACGCCGCCCGCGCGGCGCGCTCCGGCCATTGTCAGCGGCGTGTGAGGGAGCGCAGGCTGTCGCTCCCTGACGCTATCCGGTCAGCGCTCGCGCAACGTTGGAATCACCTCGGCCTGCCCCGGCGTCTAGTCTGCGGCCGAGAACGTCCATTGCCGGCGGGTCCAATACGGGCGGCGACCTTGCCGATGGTTGGGTGCATCCATCTCGTGGAAACCCTCGCTCAGGCTGTCGGCGAGACGACGGGCGCTGGCGTTGCGCCGGCGGGCGCAGCCGGGAGAGAATGCCGGCTCTCTGCGACGCGGTGCCGGGACGTTGCGAAAGCAGCCGGACGGTCCGGCGGGTGTCCTGCGTCACGGCCGGCGGTCTGGTGGTGGGATGCGGCGGGGACATGTGGTCCTTGCCTGTCGGTTTCACTTTCTGGTTGGCGTGTCGGCCGGCCGGACCTCCCCTCGGGTTTTGTTGCGCTCTTAAACCGGCGGCCGGTCGCTTCAAGGCCGCGTGCCGCGCCGCGTTGCGGCCGGAGCTGCCGATCTCGGCACAGCGGGCCCGCGCGCTTCGCAAGGGCTGGAAGCCCTGCTTGCGCGCAAACCCGCTCCGCTCGATCAGGCCGCCCCGGACCCTGAAGCGCCCGTCATTCCGCCGGTTTCGGTCGATCGCACCCGAAGGGAGGACCGGCAGGAGCCGATCCGGGCCTTCAGGCGAACCGAAGGAAAGGAAATTCTCATGACCAAAGCCGCTCGCACCCAACGTCAGCCCGCAAAGGTCGTTCAGCTCCGCAAGAGCACCACGCTCGAAATGGTCAGGCTTGCCTGCCCCGACGCCGCCCAGGCAACGCTCATCTCCGAGAGCTTCGGTCTTCCCGTTCTCGACAGCGACGGGATCCGCGATCTCCATCAGCGCATGATCATCGAGACGGCCGACAGCCTGAGCGAAGGCCTCGGCGAGAGAGCGATGCAAATTCATCTGCAGCGGATCGTCGGCGCCTATGTCGGCTCCGCGCACGGCGCCGGCCAGTTCTACAGCCGCGCGGTGACCGAAGCCCGCGATGCGACGGCCAAAGCGTCCAACGACCTGCGCGACGAGGACCTCGACGGCCCCGTCGGTTTCGACAGCGCAGCGCAGCGCAAGCGCGAGTTCGCCGCGGACATGGCCTTGCAGTCGCACGCCCTGCGCATGGCGGCCGAGGGCGCCGTCGCTGCCTACGAACACGTCGTCGGCGAGCGCTGGAAGCCGTTCGAGCGCCCGGTCGAAAATCCGGGCCAGACGCTCGATCGCAAAGCGGCCGAAACGCAGTTGGCCGCCTTCGGCTGATAGCACCGGGCGAGGCTTCGGCCTCGCCCGTCTTCGACACCACGACGCTGGGCCGGCCCCCTAAAGGAGGTCCGGCCCTTTCTCGCGTCGCTGTCGCAACCGCTCCCCACGAAAATCGAATGAGAGGAAAAAAGAAGCAGGAGGCGCGTCGCGACACCGTCCGGCTTTTGGTCCTGCCAGGGCCGGGGCCCGGCGCAGCGGCTTCGCCGCCCTCCACTTCGTTGCGGCCCAAGGGTGCGCCGCTCCCCTGTATTCCCTGGCGATGGACCGCCGTAACGGGGTCGCGATGGGCGCGACCTCCAAACGGAGGTTCAGGAAAATGACTGAGAAGAAGGAAGGCTCACGCGCCGACGTCTACGCGCGCATCACCGATCGCATCGTCGCCGATCTCGAAAAGGGTGTCCGTCCCTGGGTTCAGCCGTGGAGTGCCGGTCATGCCGGCCGTCGGATCACCCGGCCGCTGCGCCACAACGGCGAAGCCTACAGCGGCATGAACGTGCTCCTGCTATGGTCGGAAGCGCTTGCGCGCGGTTTTACCTCGCCGACTTGGATGACGTTCAAGCAGGCGATCGAGCTCGATGCTCATGTCCGCAAGGGCGAGTCAGGCGCGACCGTCATCTACGCGAGCCGCTTCACCCGAACGGAAACCGACGCCAGCGGCGGCGAGATCGAGCGTGACATCCCGTTCCTGAAAACCTATTCGGTTTTCAACGTCGAGCAGATCGCCGGACTGCCCGATCACTTCTACCGGCAGCCGGCGCCGGCAATCGATCCGATCCAGCGGATCGATCATGCCGATCGCTTTTTTGCCAATACCGGGTCCGTTATCCGGCATGGCGGTCCCCGCGCCTTTTACGCACCATCGACCGATCACATCCAGATGCCGCCGTTCGAGACCTTTCGCGATGCCGCGTCTTACGTGGCGGTGCTGAGCCATGAGCATATACACTGGACGGCCGATCCACGCCGCGTCGGCCGCGACCTCAGCCGCTATGCGAAGGATCGCAGCGAACGCGCGCGTGAAGAGCTCGTCGCTGAAATCGGATCGGCACTGATCTGCGCCGACCTCGGCATTGTCCCCGAGCTTGAGCCCCGGCCCGACCACGCCAGTTACGTTGAATCGTGGCTGCAGGTCCTGCACGGCGACAAGCGCGCGGTCTTCCAGGCCGCCGCGCACGCGCAGCGCGCCGCCGCCTTCCTGCACGGTCTCCAGCCGGCGGAAGCAGCAGAGCGGGAGGCAGCGTGATGTTTCACGTTCCGCCTATTCCTGGGGAGGGTCTCGCGCCCTCCCCGCTCCGCTTGCGTGTGCTCTCGCTCGGCGCCGGCGTCCAATCGACGACAATGGCGCTGCTCGCGGCCCATGGCGAAATCGGCCCCATGCCGGACTGCGCAATTTTCGCAGACACGGGCTGGGAACCTGCCGCCGTCTACGAGCATCTCAAATGGCTCACGTCGGGAAATGTCCTCCCCTTTCCCGTACACATCGTTTCGGCCGGCAATATCCGCGAACATCTTCTTGCCGCCGGCGAGGGCCGTCGCTGGGCATCGATTCCGGCTTTCACCCGCACGGTGCGGCCGGCCGGCACGCCCATCCCCATTCTCGACGAGGGCGAGCTGATCGAGATCGGCGAACGTCACAGCGCGAACGACATCATCTCAATCGGCATGATCCGCCGGCAATGCACCACGGAGTTCAAGATCGTCCCGATCCGGCGCAAGGTCCGCGAGCTCGCCGGCCTTGCCCGCAAGCGCTCGCCGCCCTTCCCTGTCGTCGAGCAATGGATTGGCATCAGCACCGACGAGATCATCCGGGCCAAGCCGAGCTTCGAGGCCTGGCAGATCAAGCGCTTTCCCCTGATCGAGCGGCGCATGAGCCGGCAGGACTGCCTGGCATGGCTGCGCCGCCAGGGCTATCCGATTCCGCCGAAGAGCGCGTGCATCGGCTGCCCGTTCCACGACAATGCGCGCTGGCGCGACATGCGCGATCACGACGCCGAGGCATGGGCCGATGCGGTCGAGGTCGATCGCGCCCTGCGCTCCGGCCTTCGCGGCATCCGTGGCGATGTGTTCCTGCATCGCACGTGTGTGCCGCTCGACCTTGCCGATCTGTCGACGGCCGCCGACCACGGCCAGCTCGATCTCTTCGGCAATGAGTGCGAGGGGATGTGCGGGCTATGAGTCAATCGCTTCGCACCGAAATCCGTCATCGCCCTTGACTCATGCCCTCTGTTAGAGAACAAATAGAGAACATGATGCAAGAGCCATCTCAGGAGGTCAAGGACCAGCTTGCGGCCAGAGCCCGCCATAGAGTCATTGCGCGCGCAAATCGAGAAGATCGAGGGCCGAACCCTGCGCGCGAAATCGGTGCTTCCGTTCGGAATTGCCGAGGTGGATTCGCGGCTTCCCGGCGGAGGTCTTGCACTCGGTGCTTTGCATGAGGTCGCGGGTGGCGGATACGGCGCCGTCGACGGCGCGGCCGCTGCGCTCTTCGCTGGCGGGGTCGCCGCGCGGACGAAAGGCAAGGTGCTCTGGTGCATCACGCGCCCAGACCTTTTTGCGCCCGCACTTGCACAGGCAGGGTTGCCGCCCGACAGGGTAATCTACGTCGAGGCAGGTGACGACAAGGCGCTTCTCGCCTGCATGGAGGAAGGTCTTCGCCATGGCGGACTGGGCGCCGTCGTCGGCGAGGTCGCGCGTCTCTCGATGACTGCGTCGCGGCGTCTTCAGCTCGCGGCTGAAGGAGCCGGTACGATCGGGATCGCGCTCCGGCGCTGGCGGCGCCAGACCGAGGCGGCCGATTTCGGTCAGCCGACTGCGGCTATGACGCGCTGGAGGGTCTCGGTGCTGCCCTCGGCTCCGCTTCCCGTTCCCGGTGTCGGCCGTCATCGATGGCTTGTCGAGTTGATCCGCGCCCGCGCGGGCGAGAGTGCAGATTTTGAGTTGGAGGCTTGCGATGACACGGGTTGTCTCGCTCTTCCTGCCGAACTGGTCCATCGACCGGCTTCGGCGGAAGGCTGGCGACGCGGCGCCTCCGCTTGAGGCCCCGCTCGTCCTGATCGGCCGGGAAGGAAGCCGGCGCGTGGTGATGTCTGCGGATGTCGCTGCGCGGAGGGTAGGCCTGCGCCCCGGCATGCCGGCCGCGAAGGCGCAAGTCCTCGTACCCGATCTCCTTATCCATGATGCCGATCCGATCGCGGACTCCGCCGCGCTCGAACGCCTCGCCCTATGGGTCCTGCAGCGCTTTGCCCCGATCGTCGCGGCGGACGGCGCCGACGGTATCGTGATCGACACCACGGGCGCGGATCACCTTCACGGCGGTGAAGAGGCGATGCTCGATGCGCTGATCGGACGTCTTCTCATGTCCGGCATTGCCGCGCGCGCGGCCATCGCCGACACCTGGGGTGCCGCGCACGCCTTCGCCCGCTATGTCGCGGAGCCGGCTTTCGTCGCAGCACCAGGGCATGGCCCGTCGATGATCTCTCCCTTGCCATTGGAAGCGCTGCGCCTGCCGGCCGCCATGGCCCACGATCTGCGCGTACTCGGCTTCGAGCGGATCGGCGACCTTCTGGCGCAGCCGCGCGCGCCGCTGACGCTTCGCTTCGGTCCCGAGCTCGGGCGGCGGCTCGATCAGGCGATCGGAGAAGCGGCTGAGCCGATCGATCCCGTCAGGCCGGCGGACCTCATCGAGGTGCGGCGCAGCTTTGCCGAGCCGATCAGCGCGGCCGAGACCATTGCGCGTTACATCGGCAAGCTCGTCGTCGCGCTGTGCGAACGCCTTGAGGAGACCGACCTCGGTGCGCGGCGGCTCGATCTTCATCTTCGGCGCGTCGACAACCAACGCCAGGCCATCCGCATTGGCATGGCGGTCCCGGTGCGCGACGTGAGGCGTCTTACCCGACTTTTATGCGACAAGATCGAGACGATCGATCCGGGCTTCGGTATCGAGTTGATGTCGCTCGCTGCGAGTCTCGCCGAGCCGCTTGTCCGCAAGCAGACCGTGAGTTCGCTGATCGAAGAGGCCGTCCCCGATGTGTCCGATCTCATCGATACGCTCGCCAACCGCGTCGGCGAGCGAGCCGTCTACCGGGCGGCGCCGATATCCAGCGACGTGCCCGAACGATCGGTCGCTCGAATCCCAGCGATGGCGCCCGGCACCGGCACCACATGGCCGGGGCATTGGCCGCGACCGGCCCGCCTCCTGCCGCATCCCGAGGTGATCGAGACCGTCGCGCTTTTGCCTGACCATCCGCCCGTCACTTTCACCTGGCGCAGCATCCGACGCCGCGTGCGACGGGCAGACGGGCCCGAACGCGTTTTCGGCGAATGGTGGAAGCGTGATGCCGAACTCGTCGCGGTGCGCGACTATTTCCGGCTCGAGGACGAGGCCGGCGAGCGGTATTGGGTGTATCGCGCCGGCGACGGCGAAGACGCTGCGACCGGATCGCATCGCTGGTTCATGCACGGGGTGTTCGGATGAGCGCCCATCGCTATGTTGAGTTGCAGACTACATCGCATTTCAGCTTCCTGCGCGGAGCATCTTCGGCCGACGAGCTCTTCGCCCAGGCCGCGATGCACGGCATCGAGGCGCTCGCGATCATCGACCGCAACAGCCTCGCCGGAATCGTGCGTGCGCACGAAGCCGCGAAGGCAACGGGCGTGCGCCTGATCGTCGGCTGCCGCCTCGATCTTTCTGACGGTATGTCACTCCTGGTCTATCCGACCGATCGGTCCGCTTACTCGCGGCTCTGCCGATTGCTCTCGCTCGGCAAGCGACGCGCAGGAAAAGGCAAGTGTAGTCTTGGATGGAGCGATGTCATTGCTTATGGCGAGGGCCTGATCGCGGTGCTCGTGCCGGACACGGACGATGACGATTGTCGATTGCACCTTCGCCAACTGCACGAGGCATTCGCCGATCGCGGCTATATGGCGCTCACGCTCCGGCGCCGGCCGAACGATCAACTCCGGCTTCACGAGCTATCGAACGCCGCTGCGGCCGCGAAGGTCCGAACCGTCGTGACCAATGACGTCCTCTTCCACGCACCCGATCGGCGGATCCTGCAGGACGTCGTCACATGCATCCGGCACAACGTTACGATCGACACGCTCGGCGATCGGCGTGAGCGCCATGCCGATCGCTTTCTCAAGCCGCCCGAGGAGATGCATCGCCTCTTCACGCGCTATCCCGACGCTTTGGCGCGTACGCTCGAAATCGCCGACCGCTGCCGTTTTTCGCTCGACGAGCTCGCCTATCAATATCCGGAGGAGCGCGACGATCCCGCGCTTTCGCCGCAAGAGACGCTGGAAAAGCTCACCTGGGAGGGTGCTGCTACCCGCTATCCCGAGGGATTGCCCGACGAGGTGCGCGCTGTCCTCCGGCACGAGCTGCGCCTCATCAAGAAGCTCGATTACGCACCCTATTTCTTGACGGTCAACAGCATCGTCAGGTTCGCTCGCTCACGCGACATCCTCTGCCAGGGACGCGGCTCGGCGGCGAATTCCGCCGTCTGCTACGTTCTCGGTATCACTTCGATCGATCCCGGACGCAACGACCTTTTGTTTGAGCGCTTCGTCAGCGAAGAGCGCCGCGAGCCGCCCGACATCGACGTCGATTTTGAGCACGAAAGGCGAGAGATCGTCATGCAGTGGGTGTTCGAGACCTATGGCCGCGATCACGCCGCACTGTGCTCGACCGTGATCCGTTACCGCACGAAAGGTGCATTGCGCGATGTCGGCAAAGCGCTCGGCCTGCCCGAAGATTTGATTTCGTCGCTGTCGGGCCAGGTCTGGGGCTGGTCCGAGGAAGGCGTTGAAAATCGCCATGTCGAGGAGCTCAACCTTAATCTTGCCGATCGACGGCTGCGATTGACGCTCGACCTCGCGCGCCAGCTCATGGGCGCGCCACGACATCTCTCACAGCACCCCGGCGGCTTTGTCTTGACCCACGATCGGCTCGACGATCTCGTGCCGATCGAACCGGCGAGCATGAAGGACCGGCAGGTCATTGAGTGGGATAAAGACGATATCGACGCGTTGCGATTTATGAAGGTCGACGTCCTCGCCTTGGGCATGCTCACTTGCATGAAGAAGGGTCTCGATCTGCTCGCGCAGCACAAGGGCGTCGAGCTCGACCTTGCGACGATTCCTGCCGAGGATCCTCGTACCTACGCCATGATCAGGAAGGCCGATACGCTCGGGACATTTCAGATCGAAAGCCGCGCGCAGATGTCGATGCTCCCCCGTCTCAAGCCCAGGACCTATTACGACCTCGTCGTTCAAGTGGCGATCGTTCGGCCGGGTCCGATCCAGGGCGACATGGTTCATCCCTATCTCCGCCGCCGCGAAGGGCGCGAGCCCGTGCACTATCCCAAGCCCGAGCTCGAACAGGTGCTCGGAAAAACCTTGGGCGTGCCCCTGTTTCAAGAGCAAGCGATGCGGGTGGCGATCACCTGCGCGGGCTTCACGCCCGGCGAAGCCGATATGCTGCGCAAATCGATGGCCACGTTCAAGTTCACAGGCGGGGTCTCATCGTTCAAGATCAAATTGATCGACGGTATGGTCGCCAACGGATACGAACGCGTTTTCGCTGAGCAGACGTTTCGGCAATTGGAAGGGTTTGGCTCGTACGGATTCCCGGAAAGTCATGCAGCTTCGTTCGCGTTGATCGCCTATGCAAGCGCGTGGTTGAAATGCTGGCATCCGGATGTCTTCTGCGCTGCTTTGCTCAATAGCCAGCCCATGGGTTTCTATGCGCCAGCGCAAATCGTAAGAGACGCGATCGAGCACGGCGTCGAGATGCGCCCGGTCTGTGTCACAGCCTCACGCTGGGACTGCACGCTGGAGCCGACCGGCGACGAGAGCCGCTTTGCGGTCAGGCTCGGTCTGCGAATGGTTCGCGGTCTCGCCAATGGCCACGCCGCACGGATCGTCGCGGCGCGAGCCAATCAACCCTTCGCCTCGGTCGACGACCTCTGGCGTCGCTCCGACGTGCCGCAAGCCGCACTCGTTCTGCTGGCCGAGGCGGACGCGTTCCGGCCGGCACTCGGTCTCGCCCGGCGCGAGGCGCTATGGGCGATCAAAGCTCTGAGGGACGAACCCTTGCCGCTATTTGTGGCAGCTGCGGCACGCGATCATGGACCCAGCGCCGAGCTCAACGAACCCGAGGTGGCGTTGCGATCGATGAAGACAGGTGGCGAAGTCGTCGAAGACTACCGGCATGTAGGCTTGTCGCTGCGCAATCACCCGGTCTCGTTCCTTCGAAGCGACCTGCATCGTCGACGGATCGTGACCTGCGCGGAAGCGATGGCATCCCGCGACGGCCGATGGCTCGAAGCGGCCGGCATCGTTCTCGTACGCCAGCGGCCCGGGTCAGCCAAGGGCGTGATGTTCATTACATTGGAGGACGAGAACGGCATTGCCAACCTCGTTGTCTGGCCGAAGGTGTTCGAAGCCAATCGCCGGGCCATCATGGCGGCAAGCATGATCGCCGTGCGCGGCCGCATCCAGCGCGAGGGCGAGGTGGTCCACCTCGTCGCGCAACGGATCGTCGACCTGTCGGCCGAGCTCGCCGGCGTCGGAGAACGCGAGGCCAGCTTCCGGTTGCCCTACGGTCGCGGCGACCAGGTTCGCAATGGGGGATCGGGCCCCGATCCGCGCGAGCAACCGCCTAAAACGGTACGAACGCGCGATATCTATGTGCCGGATCTCCACATCGACACCATCAAGGTCAAAACGCGGAATTTCCATTGATACCGCTCGAATGAGAAGCAGTTTCGCTGTTGAAAGCATTCGAGAATAGATCAACAATACTGCGTTTAAATACCATAACGATCGGAGTTCTGTTCTAATTGCCGATCGAACGCCCGAGGGAGAAGCAGATGGCGGATGATAAATCGAAACGAGGCAGTGCCGACCGTCGACGCGTTGCCGCCGGCGAGGGCTACGAAGTCAGTTATTTCGCCAAAAAGCATGGCATCACGAAGGATCAGGCCGAAAGTCTGATCAAGCGGATCGGCAATGACCGCGCCAAGCTCGACGCCGCCGCTGAAAAGCTCAAGAAATAAACGCCGCGGCAAAACGCTGTCCGCCCGGGACGGCTGCGCGATCAAAGAACGGGTAGTTCGGCCATGGCAACGGCGCCCAAAGCAAAAGTAAGATCGGCTCCGCGCGCCGCGAAGCCTTCGACAACCGGGGACGCGATGAGGGCGCCGCCAGCGTTTCGCCCCGTGCAACTTGCTACGCTCGTCGACGCCGTTCCAGCCGGCGACCGCTGGATTCACGAGATGAAATATGATGGCTACCGCGCACTCGTCGCCGTCGGCGGGGGCGAGGCGCGGGCCTACACTCGTTCGGGCCTCGATTGGTCCGGCCGCTTTCCCTCGATCCTCTCGGATGCGCGGAAGCTCAAGGTCCACTCTGCCCTGATCGACGGCGAGGCTGTCGTCCTCGACGCCGAGGGCCGCTCGAATTTCCAGAAGCTGCAGGGCGCGCTCAAGAGCGCCCCGGCGAGCATCGACTATTTCGCGTTCGATCTGCTCGAGCTCGATGGCGAAGATCTCACCAGCCTTCCCCTTCTCGAACGAAAAGCCAAGCTCAAGGGCATCCTTCCGCCGAAAGGGTCGCACATTCGCTACTCGGACCATATCAAGGGAAACGGCGAGAAGCTGCTCAAAAGCTTTTGCGCAGCTGGACTCGAGGGCGTCGTCTCCAAGCTCGCTGCCTCCCGATATGTCGGCGCGCGCGCCGGCAGCTGGGTGAAAACCAAATGCATCAAGCGTCAGGAATTCGTGATCGCCGGCTGGACACCGTCCGACAAGAGCCGCGCCTTCCGGTCGCTCATTCTCGCCATCCATGACGGCGGAAAACTGCGCTACGCCGGAAAAGTCGGCACGGGCTTCGATACGGCCGAACTCTCGCGCCTCATGAAGATCATGACGCCACTCGAACAGAAGGCAGCGACGGTCGAGGCGCCACGCGCCGAGGTCCGCGGCGCGCATTGGCTGCGACCGAAGCTTGTCGCCGAGATTGCCTATACCGAGATGACCAACGAGGGAACGCTCCGGCACCCCAGCTATCTCGGGCTGCGCGAGGACAAGAAGCCTGAAGCGGTCGTGCTCGAGACCGAGCACCACGCTGGCGAATTGCCAGCGCCGGCGACGAGCACCGTCGTCATCAGCAACCGCGACCGCATCATTTATCCGGAATCGAACGTCACGAAGGGGCAGCTCGCCGACCATTACGCGGCGGTCGCGGAGATCATGCTGCCCTGGATCGGCAATCGGCCGATCAGCCTTGTCCGCTGCCCACAAGGCCGCGCAAAGCAATGCTTCTTTCAGAAACACGATGCGGGAAGCTTCGGCGAGACGGTTCACCACATCGGGATTGTCGAGAAGGATGGCCACGAAGAACCCTACCTCTATATCGACGATGCCGATGGGCTCATGACCTGCGTGCAGATGGGAACGATCGAATTCCATGGCTGGGGCGCACGTATCGAAGATGTCGAGAAGGCGGATCGGCTGATCTTCGATCTCGATCCGGATGAAGGGCTCGATTTCGAGGCGGTTCGCGAGGCTGCCTTCCAATTCCGAGACATCTTGAAATCGATGGGCCTCGAGGCCTTTCCGATGGTGACCGGCGGCAAGGGCGTGCATGTCATCGCCCCTCTCACGCCCAAAGCCGAGTGGCCGCAGGTCAAGGACTTCGCCCATCGGCTCGCGCAGGCGGTCGCGCAGAACGATCCGAGGCATTTCACTGCGGCGCTTGCAAAGGCGCGGCGCAAGGGGCGCATCTTCGTCGACTATCTGCGCAACCAGCGCGGCGCGACCGCGGTCATGCCTTACAGCGCCCGCACGCGCGCCGGCGCCTCGGTCGCCGCGCCGATCAGTTGGGGCGAGATGAAGACCATAGACTCGCCGGCACATTTTCACATCGGCGACGCGCTGGAGCTGATCCGCCGCGCGAGGTCCAAAGCCTTGATGGGGTGGGGACGCGCCGACCAGACCCTGCCAGATCTGTGAACCATGAAAATCGCGACCTACAACGTCAATGGAATAAATGGCCGCCTGCCGGTTCTGCTGCGTTGGCTGGCAGACGCTCAGCCCGATGTCGTATGCCTCCAAGAACTGAAGGCGCCGCAGGAGAAATTTCCGGAGAAGGCAATCCGCAATCTCGGATACGACGCGATCTGGCAAGGCCAGAAAAGCTGGAATGGCGTCGCCATCCTCAGCCGCGTCGGACAGATCCACGAGACCCGTAGGGGCCTACCAGGCGATCCTGATGACAGCCACAGCCGTTACATCGAAGCGGCCGTCAACGGCATCCTGATCGGCGGGCTTTATCTACCGAATGGCAATCCGAAACCCGGTCCGAAGTTCGATTACAAACTCCGCTGGTTCGATCGGTTGATCGCCCATGCCGGCGAACTTCTCGCCACCGGCCAGCCGGTGATGCTCGCGGGTGACTTCAACGTGATGCCGACCGACCTCGATGTCTACAA
Source organism: Allobosea spartocytisi (assembly GCF_014764685.1). Classification (NCBI taxonomy): domain Bacteria; kingdom Pseudomonadati; phylum Pseudomonadota; class Alphaproteobacteria; order Hyphomicrobiales; family Alloboseaceae; genus Allobosea; species Allobosea spartocytisi. The sequence goes on along the minus strand of NZ_JACXWY010000029.1, from coordinate 16,127 downwards.
GCCCGAGCGCTGGCTCGACGATGCGCTCTTTGCTCCCGAAGCGCGTGCCGCTTATTTCCGGCTGCTCGACCAGGGTTGGATCGACGCGCTCCGAACCCTCCATCCCGACGAGGTCATCTATACGTTCTGGGATTATTTTCGAAACGCGTTCGGACGAAATGCCGGCCTGCGCATCGATCATCTGCTGCTCAGCCCGCCGCTTGCAGAGCGCCTCGTCGACGCACAGGTCGACGTTGCGGTGCGCGGATGGGAAAAGAGCAGCGACCACGCCCCCGTGTGGATCGAACTTGCGGACGGCAAGAAGGCCCCGGGACGACCAAAGTCCCGTCGACGGGTGACGGGCACCCTCGACTAGGACGTGGTCACCCGACCTGCTCGACCGACAATGTCCCTGCGGGCAACGGCTTGATCAGCGACTTCGCCGAGATAGCGGGGTTGAGCCAATCAGCCCACGACGATCTGTCGAGAAGGACGATTTGCCGGTCGTGATACGGCGCGATATCGGGGCCCGGCTCCATGGTCAGCATCGTGTAGGCCTCGCCGACGTCCTTCGTGTCACGCCAGATCCCGGCGATGCAGAACATCCGCTCGTTGCGCCTCGTGAAGAGCCATTTGTCCTTTTTCTTCTTTCCCTTTTCGGCCGGGTCAGTGAACTCGTAAAAGCCGTCGGCGACAATCAGACAGCGATTGCTGGTGAACTCGCGGCCATCCGAGCGGAAATTATAGACCGGCCGCTTGTTTTGGCCCGGCCAGCTCCAGCGGCGCTGAACCAGATCGCCTTCGTTACCCTTCCCTTCGACCGAGCGGATGATCGGACCCGCGTCAGTGATCTTGATATCCTCGCGAGCCTCGATGTTCGGCGAGCCTTCACTGAAGCGGATTTTGATTTTGAGATCGGCGAAGTCCTCGACGATCGACGCAACATCCACCATCAGCCGATAGTCATTACACATCACTTCTCCTTTCTTGGGATTGCACTGGATCGTTGTTCCTATTATGTTCTAAAATGCCATGACCGTGAAGCCCTTCAATTTTGAAGCACCACTCAACGAACGCCGCGTCATCGTCCGACGCTCCGGCGACGAGGTCGAGATGGTCGAACTGCCATGGGGCCTGAGGCCGCGCGAGACCGGCGCACGCCCCTGCACTGTCGTGCGGGCGGAAGGACGAACCTTTCCAAGTCATCGCTGCCTGGTCCCGGCAACTGAGTTTCGCCACCGGAGCAACGGTAACGATTACAGCTTCCGCCTTGCGGATGGCGACTGGTTCTATTTCGCCGGCATGTGGCGGCCCGCGACGCGTGACTGGCCCGAGGCCTATGCGATCGTCACAATCGAATCGAACGGCGATATCGCGCCTTATCACGACCGTCAGATGGCGGTGCTCCGTCGAAATCAGCGCATGCGCTGGCTCGACGAGACGCGATCCGAGCTGGATGTCTTGCGTCCCCTCCCGGCCGGGAGCTTCCGTGTCTCTCGCCTTCACGACGACGCCCGCAAGCAACCCCTGCTTGCGCTTTGACAACGTCGTGCCGTGGCCACGCAGTCCGACATCATCGCGCGCAAGATCATTCATATCGACATGGACGCCTTTTATGCGTCGGTCGAACAGCGCGACGATCCGCGCTTACGCGGAAGACCCGTTGCCGTCGGCGGCTCGGAAGCGCGCGGTGTCGTCGCGGCAGCGAGCTACGAAGCGCGTGCTTTCGGCGTTCGCTCGGCAATGGCATCGATCACTGCCAAGCGTCGTTGCCCCGAGCTCATTTTCGTGCCGCCTCGGTTCGAGGTGTACCGCGCGGTGTCGGCGCAGATCCGCGAGATATTTACCGAACATACCGATCTGATCGAGCCGCTCTCACTCGACGAGGCCTATCTCGATGTGTCGGAGAACAAGCAGGGCATTGCGATCGCTAGCGAGATTGCGACCATCATCCGGGCGCGGATCAAGAAGGTCACCGGCCTTAATGCCTCCGCCGGAATTTCATATTGCAAATTCCTGGCGAAGATGGCGAGCGACCTGAACAAGCCGAACGGTCAGGCTGTCATCACGCCAGGCAAAGGCTCATCTTTCGTCGAGGCGCTCGCAGTGAAGAAATTTCATGGCGTTGGGCCTGCGACGGCGGAGAAGATGGAGCGGCTTGGGATTCATTCAGGCGCTGATCTCAGGGCGAAATCGCTCGCCTTCATGCAGCAACACTTCGGGAAAGCGGGAGTGTGGTACTATCGAATTGCCCGCGGTATCGACAATCGGCCCGTCGAGCCCGATCGACCGCGCAAGTCGATCGGTGCCGAAGACACGTTCCAGTGCGACCTGTTCGACACCGAGAGCATTTATCCCGAGATCAGCGCGCTCGTCGCAAAGGTGTGGGGTCTCTGCGAGGTGAAGCAGTTGCGGGCGCGCACCGTCACGCTGAAGGTGAAATACGCTGACTTTCGGCAGATAACGCGAAGCCGTACCGTCGCACAGCCCTTCCAGAGCGCGGCGCAGGTGGAGGACCTATCGCGGGCGCTGCTCGATCCCCTCTTTCCGGTCGCGAAGGGAATTCGGCTGCTCGGCATCACGGTCTCGTCGTTCGAGGATGCGGCCGGGGTATCCGAAGGACAACTAGCGCTGTTCTAGCGGAAGAAAGACGACGCTGGCTGAGAGCACTTCCGGAAGAGAATGTGGCGGCCCTGGTCCTAACCGCCGGAGCCCGCCGGACAAGCCGTGGCGATCTTCTCTTGGTTTGGGTCGACAGCTTCTTTGGCCGGGACAGTTTTGCCTGGCGATCGGCGCCGTGTAGGCCGAGCGAAGGGCGCCAGCCGCGATCCTTCGTCGGTTTCGGGGAGAAATGATCGTAGCACACGAGTTCGGCTCGACCGCCGCGAACCAATCCCGCTCTCAGCGATGGCGTCCTGGGCCGCCTCCGGATCTTCCACGATCAACCCGCAAGGGGTCGGCTAGCAAGCTGCCGCCGCTGCGGCTGCGCCTTCGCGGTGATCGCGACCGGAGGCGGTCCTTCGAGGAGCCATCGAGCGGGAATTGGCCCGCTCCGGATGGAACCTTCGAGATGTCGCACGATCTTTCCCTTGCCCAGAACCACGCCTTCCAGCTCGCCCGCACCCTCATGGTCCCGGTAACGCTTTTCAAATCCGGCGATGCCTATGGCGCCCTCCCCTCCAACGAGCTCGACGACGCCGACGACCTTGAGCTGATCCACGAATTCGATCCCTACGAGCGCGGTCCGGCTCACTGAGCCGGTTGCGCTGGCGCCGCGCGACGCGGCGCCTCGACTAACGGCAGAGCCGATCCCGCAGCGCGCTGCGGGAAGGAAGAAAGAATGAGCCAGTCTCAACGTCGAGCCAGGGCCATCTCTCTCTCATTGAGAGCGGATCATACCGGCAGTCGGGCCGCGTCAAGGACGCGCGGTACCCCCGATTTTCCGCCGCCGCCCCTCCTGGGGCGCCACCAGAAAATCGGCACCCCCACGCGCCGGCTCCGCCGGTCGCTTCGCGATCCCTGACCCGGCCCTCCAACGCCTGGTCGCCTGCCTCCGTCATCGAGACGAAGGAGGTTCACATGGAAGACATTCGTGACATTTACGCTGAGATCGCGGAGCTTCGCGCCGAGCTTACGCACTGCATTCTGACGCGCAAGGAACGCCGGGGAACGCAGCTGCGGCTTGATCAGGCAATCGCGGAAGCCGAGCGCCGGCTGCGCAAGGCGGAGGGGGCTTAGCCCCCTTTTTTGTCGGCGATGGCTCTAGGTTTCGCTGCCTCCGGGAGAAAGCGCTCGCGTCCCTCTGGCGAAGGCCCCGCCTCTCGGCGGACCGTTGTCGAACGGATGTTGCAGTCGCGGACCAGAGGGATCTGCAGGCATACGCCTCGGTCTCGAGCCAGAACGTGCTTTTCGGTCTGCGGAGTGTGGATCGTCGGCTGGGGCGCCGAGAAATCGTGCGGTCTGGACGTCGCGCGCAGAGCGAGCTTTGGCGCACGACACCCGCGCGAAGGCGGGCGATAGGGACCCGCGGCGGGGGGATGCGGTTGCGATCGGCGAGCTGGACGCTGGCCGGAGGGAGAGCGAGTGCAGCGTGAAGATGCCGTCGGACGCGATTGAGTGGGCGATGAGGGCGCGCATGTCGTCATTCCCCAAGGTGTTTGCGATAGCCACCCCCAGCACGAACCCGATTGGCTTGGTCTGACCGAAGGACGAGTCCGCTGCGCGTTCTCTCGATCTTGTCCCCGCAACATCCTACGACGACTTTTTTCCGCCGCCTTCGGCTTTGCATCGCGAAACAAAAAAGCCGTCTCCGGACGCCTTCCACTGCGTTTCAGCCCTCCGGGTGCGGGTCGATCGCCTCCGGTCTCATGACCGCCATCGGGTCGCGATGGTCGCGGCCCTGAAACAAGGGAATGAGACAATGGCTAACATCGGCAACTTCACCTCGAACGGCAACGGCTTCACCGGCACGATCCGCACCCTGACCCTGAACGTCAAAGCTCGGCTGGTCCGCATCGAAAACCCCTCCGACAAGGGCCCGCACTTCCGCATCTTCGCAGCGGCGAATGTCGAGCTCGGCGCCGCCTGGCAGAAGCACTCCGACCAGACGGACCGCGACTACCTCTCGGTCAAGCTCGATGATCCGAGCTTCCCGGCCCCGATCTACGCGACCCTGGTCGAGGTCGAAGGCGAGGAAGGTCTGCAGCTGATCTGGTCCCGGCCGAACCGGGATTAATCCCAGCGACAAGAGGGCCCTGCCGAAAGGCGGGGCCTTCGCCATGCTCGTGCCGCGCTCCGGTGCCTTGGCCGGCTTCCGAACGCTAGACGTCTTGATATCCCCGCCGTCTTTTCCTGCGCTCGAGAAGAATAAAGGCCGTATTGGCCGCGTCCTGCTGATCGAAGGTCTCCATCATTGTTTGACCCGCCGTGCCAATGCGTCCCCAGGTGCGCACGACCGAAGCGCCACCGAACAGTGTCGGCTGCACCATCAGCACGTAGAAGCGTCGCATGTTCTGCTCCGGGTCGATACGGCGTAGATGGCGCGGCTGTTGATCCTTTTTGGACATAGCGAGAATCTCGCTTGGCGGCACAGGAAGGTCCAATTGAATTATTGAATCGATCTGGCATGACCGATTCACAGCATCGATGGGTCTAGCAGGGGCGGTTTGGGCGAGCCGCCTGCGGCGGCCTGGCTCTACTCGCGTCGCGTCGCTTTGCTCGCGGAGCCCGCGGTGCGGTCTCCGCCCATGCGGGTCACGATCCATCTCGCAGGGCAAATTCAATCAATCGCGTATAAGCTGGTCCCAAGATCTCAAGCTCATTCGTAAAATAAATGATCGAAGGACAGCCTCGATGGTAGATACTGTAGGTGGCCAATAGCGGTTTGAGGGATTGTAATCTTCCATGTTTGTCATTGGGTGAAAATGCGAAATCTCGTCGTCTGTTGCGACGGCACCGGTAACGAGATCGGGGAGAACATCTCAAACGTCCTCAAGCTCTACCGCGTGCTGCGAAAAACCGAGAAGACCGTTCCGCGCCAAGTCGTTTTCTACGACCCTGGCGTGGGAACTCTGGCGCGACCAAATCCCTGGACGCGTCTCAAACAGAACACCGTCACGGTGTTGGGCCTCGCTACCGGCTACGGTCTCGATGACAACGTCCTGAAAGCCTATCACTTCCTGATCGACAATTACGAAGACGGTGATGACATTTTCCTCTTCGGCTTCAGCCGTGGTGCATATACGGCGCGCGTCCTGGCGGGATTGATTCACAAAGTCGGTTTGCTCGCTCCGGAGCAACGCAATTTGGCTGACGCCGCGCTGACGGCCTACAAACAGGCAAGCTCGGCTCGCGTTGTGCAAGCCCCGCAAGGCGCGGTTGGCTCTGATACCTTGGATGAAGACGACGAGCCCAAGGCGCCGGTCGCCACTCGCGACGATCCGGCCTCCCAGCTCGCGCGCATCGTTTCCAGCCGATGGCCAACTATAAAATTTCTCGGTGTATGGGACACCGTGGCAAGCGTGATCGTGCCGCGCGCGGATCGCTTCTATGCCTTTAGCCTCGAAAAGTTGGCGTTCACGCAGGAAAACCCCAGCGTAAAGGTGTTTCGCCAAGCCATCGCGATCGACGAGAGGCGTCGAATGTTTCGGCTCCAGCCATGGCGAGAACCACAAACCTTCATGCACAACCGCTTCAGCTCGACCAATAACGCTGAACCGCAGGATGCGCTACAGGTCTGGTTTGCGGGCGTCCATGCCGACATTGGCGGAGGCTACCCCGAGAGCGAAAGCGGTTTGTCCAAGTTTCCGCTGCTGTGGATGATCGACGAGGCGACCAAATGCGGATTGACGGTTAGCAGGCAGACCGTCAACCACCTCGCTTGGGGCATCCAGCGGCAGGGCAGTCCGTTCAGTTACGTCGCCCCCGACATCATGCGTGACCCTCATGACTCGATGACTTTGGCTTGGCGCGCCCTTGAATGGATTCCGAAGGCAGACGATTTCAAAGAGTGGAATAGTCGCACGTCACGGTTCGGTTATTATATCCCTGCCGCAGAGCCGCGCGTGATCCCAGAGGGCGCCCATATCCATGAGTCCGTCTTCGCGCGGATGGAGGCCGTACCGGCGTACACGCCGATCAATCTTCCGTCCCGTCACCAAGTCGTTTCCTCCGCTCAGCCTTAATTCGTGCGGCGGGCAGCGGATGTCGCCTCACGCTGGCTTCGGAGCGCTTCGGAGCCAATGTCCAAGCGTCAAAGCCTCATGACCGTTGAAGAACGTCTCAAACTTGAATAGGTGGCGCTCGCTCGCGGCGTCGGAAAGGACGACCTCCCTCGTTCCCAAGGTTCCGCCGCGCTGCGCGCCAGCATAGCCCGTGACGACCTGAAACAGGTCGATTTCGCCCAGCCCGCCAAAGCGCAGAGCGAAGGCCGGCGACTGCACACAATAGCGACAGGGATTGGTTGGATCGAAATCCGGCTTGCGCTTGGCAGGATGCGGGTGCCCGCTCACGAGTGCCACCATCGGCCGACCGCCGTGTCCCTGCTCGATGAAGCGCCACAAGGTCGACGTCATCGTGTTGCCGAAGCGCTCGCTTAGCTGCCGAACATGTTGCAGGGACGGCTCGGAATCGCAGGCGTTCGTGCGAAATTGGTCGGCCAGAAATAGCAGTTGGCCGGCCGCGTAATTTGCCTCGGCCTCCATGATCGCGTGGCATGTCGGCGTAAGCGTCTGCTCCGTATCACCGAGCATCATGCCTTCGTGCCAGGGAATGATGTCGTGGCCGACTTCATGCGCCTCATTCCAGCGGTGCTTCAACTTCGGCAGATCCCTGTCGATGAGAATCCGCTTCTGGTCAGGTAAATAGAGGGCCTTCAGGCTGAGGGTCTGGACGGCTTCCTTGAGCAAGGTCGGCCGCAGCAGGATTTGCAATCCCGCCACTTTCAGTCGACTGACGGTTTCCCGCAGGAGGCCATCGTCGGTCGTGCTGTAATATTGGCGATCGAGCCGAAGCAGGTCACGCACCAAAGCGAGATCGATCGGCGGTTCAGGATTGCCGAGGCCCCGGAGAACCTTGACGACCTGTGCGTCGATGTCTGCGACCGTGCGCGTGCCAAGCTGGATGTTCTTCACTTGCCCTGCTTTGGGTCCTGCCGACTGAGAACGGCAATGAATGCATCGAGTGCGGCATTCTCTTCTCGGCTAAGTTTCTGCATCGACTCGGATCGAGCCGCGAACTTCACCGCCTCTTGGCTGAGGCCGCTGTCATTCGCCGCCGAAAGGCCGGCAAGTTGCATCAAGCGCTGTTGCGAAACGCTGAACGTCTGAGCCAATCGATAAACAGTCCGTGGTTCCGGAATGTAGTGGACGTCGCTTTCAATCACCAGCAATTCGCTAGCGTCGAGTTCGGCCTCCTCGGCCAGCCGCTCCATTGAAAACCCGCGCTGGCGACGCATCAAATTGATGAACCGTCCGAACGCGATGCGCGCTTCCTCGCGCGGAGTCGGCGCGCTGGCGCCAGAGCGGCTTTCCAAAACAGGATCGCGCGCGACGAGGCCAGCGCCGATCACATCGGCGCCCTCGCGCGCGGCGCGATCAAGCCACCACTGCTTGCTTCGCTCGATTCTCATGGCGTCACTCCTTGTCGAGAAACGACTGGGCGCTCTCCGCAGTCATCTCGAAATATCTGAGGTTTTGATAAGCATCGTCGGGACCGAGGTCCGCCATACGACACCGCTCGCGATAGAAGACCTCTGACTGCGGCAGGGAATGAAGGCCGATCCGGCCACGGTATCCTTCCTGCTCACTCAGCGCGACGGCAGCCGTCAAAAGAGCCGTGCCGACGCCTTTCAGTTGCGGGTGTTGACCGAGGTCCGGCCGGTTCCAGGGCGCGACCTCGAGATAATTCACGTAGACCAGCGGCTTGCCCGCTTGCGACGGTTCACGCGCAGCTCGTCGCAGGTCAAGCAACATCAGGCCCTGGGTCACGCCGTGGCAAACGACACTAAATCCCGGAAACGCCAGAAATCCCTGGACCCTTGTTGTCTTTTCTCGCCAATCCCAATGCCAACTTTGCGGCCATTGCGCGATCGGCACACCTTGACGACGCAGCTCCTGGAGCAACTTGATGAGCGCAGGTCGCCACTGCGTTTGCCAATCGGCGAGCTGCGCTTCCTCGATGGCGTCGCGCAACTCCGCCTCGACGCCCTGCCCGCTCGCTACGTCCACCAGGTAGATGGTCGAGACGTCGGTCATAGGAGCATCAGCTCCGCCTTCTCCTTCGTCGCATCGTTCTCGAACAAGAGCTTCTCGCCCTTTTCGAGCCTAGCCTCGACGGTTTGATAAAGGCGCAAAGCCTGCCGGATCACAGCGGTTTTAGTCAGATCTTTCCGTGCCGACAAATCGTCCAGCACACGCATTTCGGCGTCGGTGAGGTTCAGCGTCATGGTCTTTTTCGCTGTCATCTCGTCCTCCGTCGTTGAGCAGCATATAGAGAATCAGGAGTTATTTGTCAACGTGAAATAGCTACTTTGCATGCCATTGAATAGCCAAAAAGTAGCTATTATATCTCTCCCGTCAACGCCGCAGCCTCAGGCCGCCGGCCACAGAGGAGCGGGAAGATGGGACGGCAACACGTCGGTCACAGCGAGATAGCCGCCTTCGCGCAGGACAAGGTCAACCTGCCGAAGGACAAGGCGGACGAATATCGGGCGCAAGCGAGGCGGCTGCGCGAGAAGCTCGAAGGGTATCTTGCCGAACACCCCGATTTCACACTGAGGAAAATGATGCTGTCGGGCAGCCTCGCGAAAGGCACCGCCCTGCGCTCCCTCAACGATATCGACGTCGCCTGCTATGTCAGCGGCGCAGATGCGCCGAAGGATGTGAGGGCGCTGCTCGATTACCTCGCGGAGCGGCTTCGCAAGGCATTTCCAAATTTCAGCGCCGATCAGGTCCAGCCGCAGACATACTCGGTCACCGTTTCGTTCCGCGGCACCGGCCTCGACGTCGATGTGGTTCCGATCCTCTACGACGGCGACGCGCAATGGTATGGCAACCTGGTTAGTCAGGACGATGGATCGTTCCTGAAGACCAGCATTCCGCTGCACCTTGATTTCGCCTCCAAGCGCAAGCGCACGCAGGAGAAGCACTTTGCGCAGGTCGTCCGGCTCGCGAAGTTCTGGGCGAGGCGCATGAAGCAGGAGCGGGATGGCTTCCGCTTCAAATCATTCATGATCGAGATGGTCCTCGCCAAGCTGTGCGACGACGGCCTGGACTTTTCGGACTACCCCGAAGCGCTGCAGCACTTCTTCACCTACATCGCCCGCACCGATTTCCGCCAGCGCATCGTCTTCACAGACTATTATGCGGCGTCTTCGGTCGCCGCCTGCAGCGACACGGTGCAGATCATCGACCCGGTGAACGCCGCCAACAACGTGGCGCGGCTCTACACTGCGGCGAATGCCGACGCCATCGTCGACGCCGCTCTCGAAGCTGGCGACGCGATCGACGCCGCGCTCGCCGCCCCCAACAAGCAGCTGACCGTCGCCTATTGGCAGAAGGTCTTCGGCTCCTCTTTCCAGGCGTGAGGTTCAGCCATGTCGTATAGCTACAGCTACACCGAGAGTTCGACGTTCACCGTCACCCACGCCAAGCACATGGCCGCCAAGGTCGCCACCGACCTGAAGCGGATGCAGCGGTTCTACGGAAGCCCGTCCGACGCCAAGATCGCGGAGTTCGAAGCCGAGGCGACGGAAATGCTCAAGGCCGGTTACCTCGAGACCGTGACCTACGGCTTCAAGCGGGACGGCAATTGGGTCGAGCCGACCTTGCGCTACACGGCCCGCGATCTTGCCGGAGCCGCCGCCAACGACGACGACCCCGGGCGTGTTCGACCGGGCGCGGACGTCAGCGGGGCTTCCTTCTACAGCTACATGACCTACACGTCGGCCTGGTTCCAGCTCGGCGAGACCGGGCGCGCCGCATTCGAGCAAGGCCTTCCGTTCTCCCGAAGCGGGGCGCCGGAGCCTGGCGTCACCGGCTACCTTTCCAATGACCGCACCTACTCCGCGGGCGGCCGCGCCCTCGATCGTGCCACTGTCCGGAGCTTCTGATGAACACCAAGCCGACCCTCGACGAGCTTTTCGAGCGCCGCATCACCTACCCCGACTTCGAGCCGCAAGCGCGGCTCGCACGCCTTGTGGGGCTGGACGAGCAGAAGGCCCGCCTCGGCAAAATTCTCGGCCTCCTGGTCAATCCCGGTGGTCTCGCCGCGTGGGCTCAGCGTCATCATCCCGGTGCCGAGGCGCTGCTCGATGCGGTCCTTCGGCGTCCGCCCCTGGTGGTGCTGGCTGGGGACGTCGGCTCCGGCAAGACCGAGCTCGCCGAGACGATTGGCGACGCGGTGGCGCGGCAAGAGAAGATCGACATCACGCTCCTGCCGCTCAGCCTGTCGACGCGTGGACAAGGACGCGTCGGCGAGATGACACAGCTTCTGTCGGCCGCCTTCGACTACACCGTGGCGGAGGCCACGAAACTGAAGTCCTCCGGCGGGAAAGCGCGGGGCGCGGTCATCCTTCTAGTCGACGAGGCCGACGCGCTCGCCCAGTCGCGCGAAGCGGCGCAGATGCACCACGAGGACCGGGCCGGCGTCAATGCTTTCATCCGCGGCATCGATCGCATCGCGAATGCCAAGCTCCCAGCAGCGGTCCTCATGTGCACCAACCGTCTCAGCGCGCTGGACCCAGCGGTCCGGCGGCGCGCGGCCGACGTCTTGAGCTTCGCACGACCAAGCGATGAGCAACGCCGCTTCGTGTTGTCGAGCCGCCTGGAGTCGATAGGCTTCAGCCGCCACCACGTCGATGCTTTGGTCGCAGCCACCGGCGCGCAGCACGGCGGCCGCGACTTCGGCTTCACCTTTTCCGATCTGACGCAGCGGCTCCTGCCGGGGATCGTTCTCGACGCCTATCCTGCGAAAGCCATCGATGGCGCGCGGGCGGTCGAGATTGCCCGCGCCATGGCTCCGACGCCGCCCTTCAAGGACGGCACCGCCGCATGAGGAAAGCGACATGACGCAAGCCGTAACCGTCCGCCGCGATGGCGACACCTTCCAGGCGCGCCTTTTCTGGTGGCATGCGGCGCGTCTGCTTGACCCCGAAAGCCCGGTTACGCGCGTCGCCTTCAAGACTGGGCCGAAGAGCTTCGATGACATCTGGGTCGAATATGACCCCGCCCGCAGCGCGCTTGATCAGTACGGCGAACCGCTGCTGCGTGAGCACATGCAATGCAAATGGCATGTCACCCCTGACAATTACGGCTACGCGCATCTGGTCGATCCGGAATTCATAAACGCCAATGCCCGCTCGCTGCTGCAGCGGGCCCGCGACGCGCAGCTAGCCTACGCGCAATCAGGTGTTGGCGTCCGCTTTAAGCTCGTGACGAACTGGCGACTCGATCGCAGCGATCCGCTTCGCGCGATGGTCGGCAACCGATCCGGCGCCGTCCGGCTCGACCGACTTTACGGATCGCTGACCGACAACAGCAAGGCCGGCACCGTCCGCAAGGCCTGGCGAGAGCACCTCGGCATCGATGAGGATGAGCTGCGTCTTCTGGCGCGCACGCTTGCTTTTGGCGAGGCCAACGACACGCTCGACGCCCTGCGCGATAACCTCGACATCTTGTTCGGTCTTGTGGGGCTACGCCGGATCCCCGCCAATCACAGCGCCTTTCCCTACGACGACGTAGTCTTTCAGTGGATGGCGCAGGGGCGGCTCGAGTTCGATCGATCCAGTTTCAAATCAATCTGTGCCCGGGAAGGGCTGCTCGGACCCGCGCAAGGCGGCCCGCGCATTTACGGGGTCAAATCTTTCGAACACGCTTTCGATCGGCTCGAAGAGCGGTGCCATGCAGTGCTCGATCTGATCCCCGCGTTCGACGAACGCTACATTCGCAGTGACCAAGACTGGGAGGGGACGCTCTATCCCGCGCTTCACCGCTTTCTGAGGGACGCGGCCAAGGACCATGCTCGCCTCCGGCTGGCCCTCGATGCGCATGTTACCTTGGCCTTCGCGGCCGGCTCGATCATCGACATCAAATCGGGTCGCACGGTCGAGCTCGACCAGCGTGGCACGGGCCGGCGGATTTGGGCACCCGACGACGTCGATCGCGATCCGCAATGGCCGACGCTCATCGCCGAGACCGTGCAACTCCGTTCCGACCAATCCGACGTCGCTGTGGCGATCGGTTTGACTCATGACGTCGTCGCGGACGTGCAGCGTTACTGCGAAACCTCGCTTCCCTCCGTTGGCCGTTTGCTCATCCTGAAGCCCAACACTGGCCCCGGCGCGCAATCGGTAGCCTGTGGCCGGCACGCTTTCGAGCTTGCCGATGCGGCATCCACGGCGGTCCGGACGGCGCGGCCTCACCAGGTGGGGCTCGCGCATCTGTTTGTGGCAGCCCCTAACGCCTTCACATTCTTCCTCGGACAGCGTCGAACCGCTCTCGGGCCTGTTCGTCTCTATGAGTTCGACTTCGACGGAGGGCGCGGCCGTTCCTACATGCCAGCGCTAACTTTGCCTCTCGGCGTCTCCGCCAGCAATGCAAATAGCGGCGTGTCCCCTCCAGCGAGATCCTAGTTTAATGTCTACTCTCGTGCTCATCCAACGTCTCTCGCCCGACCGCAAACGTTCGAAGGCTTCCAATGACCGATGCCGCGCAGGCTGAGGTGGAGTCAGGAGCCACCCCCGATACTGAGCCGCCGCCCCCAACCGCGCCCGAGAACATTTCTGTCAGCTTGCGGGGTTTCGACACCGAGGAGCACGCCAGAACCTTTGGCAACCTGGTCGCCACATATATCCGCGCGTTGAGCCGCTACATCGATATGTCCGCCCTCGACGGCATTACCATCGCGGCCGACTACACCCTGGCGCTCCTCGAACTCGACCGGGGCTACGAGACCAACCACAAGCTTACACCGTCTGAAGGCATCGCAATGGGCGTAGCCATGACGCCCGCTGTTATACGTAACGGGAACGTCAAGAGCCACATCCTCTTCAATGCCGGCGTCCTGCTTCCGCTCGAAGACGAGAAGAATGAATTGTTTAAACAAGCGCTCCACACCCTCGCCCATGAGTGCGCGCACGTCGAGGTTACGGAGCGTTTCAATGCCGCGTTTCCCGGCGTTCTGCTTCAGAGCAAATCGCCGAATCTCCACGCCCATTGTCGGTGGGAGATCATCAAGGCCTGCTGGGACGAATACGCCGTCACCCAGATATGCGCGCCTTTCGGGCAGCGTCCGACCGACGGCTACGAGGAAACATTCATTGCAGCGCTGGACCAGACGCGACCTCAGGCGAATGGCTGCATAAGAGCCTATCGCCTTCACGGCAATCTCGAGCAGGTCATTGCCGAGGTCTACGGCGCCTATGGCGAGCTCATGAAGTTCGCCAGCTACCACCTCGGTAACCTGACTGGCCTCGGTCTGACACTCAATGACGTGCCGAAGACGGCCGCTGCCCTGAGCGGCCACTGGTTCGAGCCATTCTTCGGCAAGCTCAAACGGGCTTTGGGGGATATCGCTGCTGGATACGGCGAGTGGACGGATCGTAGTGCCTTCGAGGCCTTGGGTGATGTCGCGGACGAGATCGTCGCAGACGGCGAGATGACGATCTCCAATCATAGAGACGATGGTACATTCCACGTCGACATCCCATTTACTCCTAACACAATGCCGGAGTATGTTTTGGCTGAACTTATCGAGACGCTATCTGGAAACGTGCCTGTCACCTGATTGCCTTTGCTGTGCGCATGGCCAACAGCGTAATCGAGGACATGTGGTTCCGTTTTGGCCGCGTTACTGATTAGAGACAGGAAGATTTGGCGCGGCACTATTTGTGTGAGGCATCTCTCGTGAGGTCGTCGTATAATCTCTGTTCAATCGCCTAGCGAGTTTTCCGGAAACAGATCGTCCGATGAATTTAGAAATCATCTCCTTCCTGAAAACCGCATTGGAATGTAGCGTGCTCATTGCTCCAGTCGAGCCGGGCCTGACGTTTCAGGAACTCGCCGAGATCGGCAAGCGTGCTGGCTACCAAGACGGCGAAATCGGTGACGCTCTGCCGCACGTCGGGACAGGGTATTTCGGCGTCAAGAAATTGCTGCCGTCGTCGCAAGAGACCCAATCCTGGGTGTTTTATTTTCCCGAGGAGCCGGACTATCGCAATTTCGAAGCGTTCGATTTTGTCGTCGAGGAACTAAACGGGCTGATGCGATCGCAGGGGGCCTCTCGAGCCCTCATTGAACGAAGTGTGCTTGTCGAACGCGGTGCGGCCAGGGGCATTCCTCGCAATGACGTGGAAGTCGCGATCACTTGGCAAGTCATGTCGAAACAACTGACGGAAAAGGATGGTCTCGTTCGCTTTGCGAATGGCGGCGTGCGAGGGCTCCCGAGTGAACAATTGCTTATGCACCCACGGCCGCATCGCAAGCCTGACCGTGAACGAGCTTTTCAGATCGTAAAGGACGTCATTGCGCGCCGCTCAGACGGGCGGCCCGCCCGCGCTGAGCCGTTGGATGCCTTTGCTGAGCAACTTGAGAGTTTGGGCTATGGGCCCTTTCGCTTGTGGTGGACGCAAACGGTTTCAGAGTTGCGCCTCCTCGATCCCAACTCGGCGCCTGTATCCGCATCAGTACTTGCCGCGGCATTGGTCGAAGGAGCGCTCACATTTATCGTTGCCCATGCCCGCCGGATCGGTCACTTCCAATCGCCGGACTATGCTAAGGATCCTCAAACTTGGCGCATCGACAAACTCGTCGCGAGCGCTGCGTCCGGCGGATCTTCGGCGATCCTCGATCTACCGACTAAAGCTCGAGCCGAAATGCTAATTCGGTCGCGGCAGCGCATTCACGCTGGCCGCCTGTTGTCGGACTTCCCGGCCGGCCCTCCTGATGTGCGACCAGATGAAGCGCGTGACGCGAAGGCGACGGCCGAGCAGGTTGTTCGCGCGATCCTTGATTGGCTCCTTAAAAACCCGTTGCCAAGCAGGTAACATGATCGGCCGAGAAGGTTCGTTGGCCGGCCTGCCTCTTAGCGTAAACTCATCGCGCAAAACCGCTCTCGCTACCGCTTAGAGACGCCCCATCCATACGGGTGCCGGAGGGTCTCGTCGCTCTCGAGAGGCGGGGTATATCGTACTTGGAGGAGGCGTTGAGGAACGACCAATTCTTTGGCGAGTTCTGCTTCGAAATCGTCACGCGTCACCCCTCGCGTGAGCGTCGGCCCTTCCTCATCTTCTGCATATTCCGGGTCGCGCAATGTGAAGACGTTAACGGTGTCGATGAACACGCCCGTGATCCGCCTGCCCCGCTTCTCCTTCTCGGTCACCACGGAGACCGAGAGCGTGTGCCCCTTTCCGGGGACGACATAGAAGTCTCCATGAGCGCCGATCAACGTCTCGGCGACGAAGTCAAAACTTGCCTTTAATTGCCCGAACTTCTGGAGTTCGAAAACATCGTCGAACATATTTGCTTTGAACCGCCCCGGGTTTGTCGGAGGCCCCAACTCCTGAGAGGATGGGGCTATGACGAACAAGACGACGAACAAGTTCTCGCCTGAGGTGCGTGCCCGGGCTGTGCGGATGGTGCTGGATCACGAGG
>NZ_JACXWY010000028.1:0-45939 GCF_014764685.1 Allobosea spartocytisi | reverse complement strand
GCCTCGTGATCCAGCACCATCCGCACAGCCCGGGCACGCACCTCAGGCGAGAACTTGTTCGTCGTCTTGTTCGTCATAGCCCCATCCTCTCAGGAGTTGGGGCCTCCGACAAACCCGGGGCGGTTCAATCGGCATCCTCACTATCGGCATCTTCATCATCGACACCATAACCCCTTACGAGATATCCGCTGCGACGTTTTATGTGATTGTCGTTCTATTGTCGGCTCGCTTCAGCCACACGCGGGGCATGGGCACGGTCTCTGGAATATGCATCGCGTTGACGATCGCGAGCTACATCCTGACGCCGAGTGGAAGCTTCGGAACCGGAGTCGTCAACACCTCGATCAGCCTGCTGGCGATCGCGGCAACGACCTATCTCGCTGTCAAGATGGAGACCGCTCGTGTGGCGGCCGAACAGGCGCAGACCCGCCTTGCGCACGTCGCTCGGATCACGACTCTCGGCGAGATCGCTGCCTCAATCGCCCATGAGGTCAATCAGCCGCTCGCCGCAATCGTGACCAACGCCAATGCATGTACACGCTGGATTCACGGAGATCCCGCGAACCTAGAAAAAGCCGCGTCTTCGATAGATAGCATCGTCAGCGACGCAAACCGAGCAAGTGAAATCATCAAGCGCGTCCAAGCGCTGTCTATGCGTGCAGAACCAAAGAGGTCCTGGATTGAGATCAACGTCGTAATCAGAGAGGTGCTGGGGCTTTTGCAAAGCCGTTTCCGAGAAAGCCGAGTTTCCGTTTATACGAACCTGTCGAGTGATCTGCCCATGATCTTCGGTGATCGTATTCAACTTCAACAGGTTGCACTCAACCTTCTCGTGAACGCGATAGATGCGATGGGTACGCTGCAGAGCAGTGTTCGTGAGATTCGAATAAACTCCGCTAAATCAAGCGCGTCCGGCGTGATGATCACGATAGAAGACACGGGAGGCGGTATCGATCCTGGCTTCGTAAGGCATCTTTTCGATGCCTTTCACTCCACCAAGAGCGATGGCATGGGAATTGGACTTTCAATATGCCGATCAATTATTGAATCTCACGGCGGTAATATTTGGGCTGAGCCGACCAATCCGCGCGGCGCTACCTTTTGTTTTACTCTGCCTGGCGACAGGGAGAAAATACTATGAGACAGTCGAAACAGCCCGTCGTTGTGGGCGGCACGGTAGCCGTCGTCGACGATGATCTTTCCGTGCGTGAAGCGCTCAGAAATCTCCTGAGTTCTGTCGGACTTGATATTCACACCTTTGCGTCTACGCACGAGTTTTTGGCGTGGTCGATTCCTGATACGCCGATTTGCTTGGTATTGGACGTTAGAATGCCGGGTCAGAACGGCTTGGATTTCCAACAAGAGCTTTTCAGAACGCGTGTGGAGATCCCGGTCGTGTTCATTACGGCGCACGGGGATATCCCGATGTCGGTCCGGGCTATGAAGTTTGGCGCGATCGAATTTCTGACCAAGCCGTTTAGGGACCAAGACCTACTTGATGCGATCTATCTCGGTCTCCAGACTTCGCAAATCCGACGAAACGAGAAGACAATGACAGCTGATCTTCGCGCGCGGTACGATTCGCTTTCTGTTCGCGAGCGCCAAGTTATGGACATGATACTTGATGGAAAACTCACAAAGCAAATTGCTGCGAAGTTTGCACTCAGCGAAATCACGGTGAAGGTGTGTCGGGCGCAGATCATGCGGAAGATGGAGGCGGCATCCTTGCTTGAACTCGGGCGGATGTCCGAGAGATTGGAAAGAATAAGGGATTGAGAGGCAGTCGATTATTGCTGACTTCAATGCGGCCTTGGAGAGCAGCTTGGGCTCACGCAGGAGCGTGCGCGATCTGACGAGCTATTCTGCCTCGCCATCAACGTCCTCAGAAATCTCCTGATGAAGCTTCGGGCCCTTCGCGAGACGGCGGCCGAGAGCTGTGACAAACTGATCATAGCGTTCGCCAGCTTTGGCGCGCGCGGCCTGCGCAGCAGGTTCTGGCAAACTCGGTGTGGTGGTCACCCAGAAGCGCACGAAGACTGCGAGCATCTCGACCGATATTCCGATATCGCGCTCCATCCGCGACATGCGTCGGTCGAGCTGGTCGAGGCGTTTCGTGATGACGGCCTCCTGGCGTTCGGCGGCATCGGGTGAGAGGAATGACTCGATCGCCGCCTCCGCGACCAACGATCGCGAATGGTCGCGGCGCGCGGCGTGATCTGCGAGCCGGTTCATGACAGAGGGGTCGAGATAGACGGAGAGGCGTTGCTTGCGGGGTGGTTTCGTCACGGGCGTCTCACAGCTCCATGCCGTCACCGGGGTCGAGCGAGACCTGGCGCGCGACGCCCTGCATGAGCCGGTTCATACGGCTGGTGCGCACGGCATCGTCGTCAGACTCGTCCCGATCGGTATCGATCTCGAACGGGTTGTCGATTGGCACTTTCTTCTCGACGGGGTTCACCCGATTGAGTTCCGGTTGCTGGCGGCGTTCCGACTCGGTTGGATCTTCATCGGCGGGCTGCGCTAGCAAGGTGGCCTCGGCAATCTGTGGTCGGGCTGGCAACTGGTGCGTGGTCCAATCGTCGGGCTGTCCTTGCTGCGACGTTGTGAGCGCGGGCGGCGGCAGCAGGCGTTCCTTGAACCGAGCATCCTCGTAATAGCGCGCCTTCTTCGCACGAATCGGCGGCGTGCCCGCCGCCATGACGATCTCGTCGGTGGGAGGGAGCTGCATGATTTCGCCAGGTGTGAGCAGTGGCCGAGCTGTTTCCGAGCGCGAAACCATCAGATGGCCAAGCCAGGGGGACAGCCGGTGGCCGGCATAGTTCTTCATGGCCTTCATCTCGGTGGCGGTGCCGAGGGCGTCCGAAACGCGCTTGGCGGTACGCTCGTCGTTGGTCGCGAAGCTGACGCGCACATGGCAATTGTCGAGGATCGAATTGTTCGCCCCGTAGGCCTTTTCGATCTGGTTTAGGGATTGCGCGATCAGGAAGCTCTTCAGACCGTAGCCGGCCATGAAGGCCAGTGCTGACTCAAAGAAGTCGAGCCTCCCCAGCGCCGGAAACTCGTCCAACATCAGCAGGAGACGATGGCGTTCGCCCTTTGCTTGCAGATCCTCGGTCAGGCGTCGGCCGATTTGATTGAGGATCAGTCGGATAAGCGGTTTGGTGCGGTTGATGTCGGATGGTGGCACGACGAGATAGAGTGTTGCCGGGTATTTTCCGCCCACGATATCGGAGATCCGCCAGTCACAGCGCCGCGTCACTTCGGCGACGACGGGATCGCGATAGAGTCCCAGGAACGACATGGCGGTAGAGAGCACGCCTGAGCGTTCGTTGTCGGATTTGTTGAGGAGCTCGCGTGCGGCGCTGGCGATCACGGGATGCGGTCCGGCGTCGCCGAGATGCGCCGTCTTCATCATCGCATCGAGGGTGGATTCAATTGGTCGCTTCGGATCAGAGAGGAACGCCGCGACGCCGGCCAGAGTCTTGTCCTTTTCCGCATAGAGGACGTGGAGGATCGCGCCGACTAGCAGCGCATGGCTCGTCTTTTCCCAATGGTTCCGCTTGTCCAACGACCCTTCTGGGTCGACCAGGATGTCGGCGATGTTCTGGACGTCGCGAACCTCCCATTCGCCGCGGCGCACCTCGAGCAGAGGATTGTAGGCAGCGGATTTTGTGTTGGTCGGGTCAAAGAGCAGCACGCGGCCGTGCCTGGCGCGGAAGCCGGCGGTGAGCTGCCAGTTCTCGCCCTTGATGTCGTGAACAATCGCCGAGCCCGGCCAGGTCAACAGCGAGGGCACAACGAGGCCAACACCCTTGCCGCTTCGGGTGGGCGCGAAGCACAGAACATGTTCAGGCCCATCATGGCGCAGATAAGCGTGCTCGTAGCGTCCCAGCACGACACCATCGGGACCGAGAAGGCCGGCCGTCTCCACCTCCTTCTTCTCGGCCCAACGCGCCGAGCCATAGGTCTCGACCTTCTTGGCCTCGCGTGCACGCCAGACCGACATGCCGATGGCGACGGCGATCGAGATGAAGCCACCGGACGCCGCGATGAAAGCGCCTTCGACGAAGATCGCGGGTGCGTAGGCGTCGAAGCCGTACCACCACCAGAAGAAGGAGGGTGGCAGATAGAAAGGAAAGCCGAACAGCGTGAACCACGGCGCGCCCAACTCCGGCTGGAACGCCAATCGCCAAGCCACCCATTCCGTTGCGCCCCAAGTGGTGGCGAGGACGATCAGGAAAACGGTGAGGATCTGGCCCCATAGGATCTTCGTGGCGGACATTGGAACGGTCCTTTCGGAGAGAGGTTAGAGGCCGAGCCCTCGTTTGCGGCCAAAGCTCCAGTCGATGCCGCCATCATCGCGGGCGACGCCGGAAACATGCTTGCCGAGGTGCTTTTCCAGAGAGGGTGACCAGGGCACGAGTTGGAAGCCGAGGCCGTCGTCCAGCATGGCAAAGCGGCCGGAGGCGAGTGCCAAACGCTGGCGGTAGGTGCCGGCAACATACTCGCCGCTTCCCGCGCGATTGAACGGCTGGCCTGTTTCGGCGGAGAGTTTTTCGCCGGCCGCTTCCAGCTCGCGACGGCGCAGCGTGTCGATCAGCCCGCGATTGAAGGTGACACGCTGGCCGTGTCGCTCGCCGAAGCCCTGTCCGACCAGATGATCCGCGCGTCGATCCAGCGCCTGCCGTACCTCGGCGCCGAAGCCGGCCTCGGACAGGGCGGCAGGTTCGCGCGCGATGTTCTGCCGATCGAGCCAAGTCGCGCCGGTTGCCGTGACCTGACGATCGATATCGAGATCGGAGCGGACGGCGATTGCGACCCGGCGCTGTCCCTGTGCATCATCGAACGCACGCAACTCGACGATCGAACCCGCCGCGCTGTCACCGGCGGCTTCGAGATCGGGCAGCTTGATGTGATGGGTGCGGCCGTCGACGCCGTCGACCACGGCGTAGGCGGAGCCCTTCAGCTCGTCATCAAGACCGCGATCGACCAATCGGCCGATCACGGGCGCATCGAGGCTTTCGGCCGCGAGCACATAGCCCGCCGAGCCGCGTTCGATGCCGCGATCCGTCAAAGCCCGGTGCATGCGTTTGATGATGTCGCCGCGCTCGCCGAGTTCACGCAGAGTCGCCTCGGCCTTCGTGTCGATCGCCCATTGACCGGGGCCGACCTGCTCGGCGAGGCCGAGTGTTTCCAGCTTGCGGAGCCGTCCGACCTTCAGCGCATGAAATTCGTCGAGCCGGACGTTCGGATCGATCGCCGTCTCGATGACGCCCGTGGCATGGCCATCGCGGATAAGCTGGCGGTCAAGCTGCGTGAAGCGCTCGGCATCGACCTGGCGTTTCAGGCTGCGCTGGATGTCGAGGTCGGTGCGCGGCCCTAATTCCTGCGTGATGAGGTCACGCGCGCGGTCGCGCATTCCTTCCTTGATGTAGTCGCGTGAGATGACGAGGTCCTGCCCGTCGTCACGGACCCCGCGCACGATCAGGTGGACATGGGGATGCTCGGTGTTCCAGTGGTCGACCGCCACCCAATCGAGGCGGGTGTCGAGATCCTTTTCCATCTGCGTGACGAGATCGCGGGTGAAGGACCGCAGGTCGGCCATGTCGGGCGCATCGTCGGGCGAGACGATGAACCGGAAATGGTGGCGGTCGTCCTGGCACCGTTCCGCAAAGGCCTTCGGATCGGCGTCGTCGCCCCCGGGACCGAAGAGATGGGCCTTCTCCCCATCGCGGGTCACGCCTTCGCGGCGCAGATAATTGAGGTGGGTCGCGAGCGGCGCCGAGCGCGATGTCTGGCGCACGACGCGCGCCTTGATGACAGCGCCGCGCGTTCGCGCGGTGAGCAGCCGGTTCGCCTGGATGCTCGCACGCTGGCCCCGCCCGAAGCGCGAGCGGTTGCCGGACACGATCCGGCCGGAGCGTGAGACGCCGGCCCCGGCCTTCTTCGCCGCGGCGAGAGCCTGCGCGATGAAGGGACGAGCCTGCTGCGCACGGGTCGAGCGGATGCGGCCCGGCCGGATGCGGAAATCACTGTCGCCGGTCATGGCTGATGCCTCGCACATCGCGCCAAGCACAGGAAATCGCAGGAAAATCGGCGTAGTCGTGAGGTGCGGGGAAATCCCGCACATCGCGAAATCGCCTCATAACCTATTGAAAAACCACAACCGACCCAAGCCGCACCTCGCGGCCTTTTATCCTGCCATCGTCCGGTCGTGTTGCCTGCCTCTACCCTCAACGCACACCATGACGCGCTTGAGCACGCTATCGTGCGATCAGGAACCGGGCTGCTCATGGCGCATTCCTTTGGCCCGAACGCGGGACAAACAGCCCGCCCGACTGCGGCTCGATGGCGGAAACATCGCGCACGGACGATGTCGTCATCGCGGCATCGGAAGCGCGCTCGGCCGGTACGGGAACGGGTATCGATATGCGCTCAGCTTGCGCGATGAACAGCGGCGCGCGTGTCCAGGCGAGTGCATCGGCCGCGGCGGCCACGATCGGCCAAGTCGCATCGCCGCTGGTCACCGACGGCGCGACGATGGCGACATAGGCGCGCGTTTCCGCGGGCAGCGCCCGGCCCTTCAGCGAGTCCTCGTAACGACCAGGACCGGCATTGTAGGCCGCGATCCAGCCGGGCGATCCGTAGCGATCGAACAGCTCGCGGATGTAGCCGGCGCCGGCGATGATGTTGTCATGCGGATCATAAGGATCAGCGCCGAGACGGTGGCGAAGGCGCAAGCCTGCCCAAGTGGGCGGCATGATCTGCATCAGGCCCATCGCGCCCTTCGGCGAAAGGGCGCGTGGATCGCCTGCACTTTCGGCACGCATCACCGCCCTGATCCATGCGATCGGAACGCCGAAGCGCCGCGAAGCCTCGGCGATATGATCGCCATAGGGATCGCGTGGCGACGGTCGATCGGCGCCCAAGTCCTGCGCCATCGTGATCGCCGGCATGATGCTCGCGAGGCTAAGGCCGGAAAGGAGGAGGAGAGCCATGCGCCGGGCAGCGCAGCGCGGCCCGGACGCAATCGAACGGCTCCTCGGTTGACGAGAGCCAAGCATCGCTCAGTCCTTCTCGCCGCGATCGCGCGGACGCGACCAATGCAGCGACCAGGCCGAGCCGCCATCGTCGTCGCGGAACATGTTGGCGCGGATCGGGTGCGGGAATGTCGGATCGTCGATCAGCAGCGCGACGTATTCGCCGGCCTTCTCTCCGGAGCGTTTCCATCCGGCGCCGATCTCCGCGCCCGGCTCATTGTTCATGCCGTCGAAGACATGCACGCGATACTGCGGTGCGTTCTCAACCTCGGTCGGTTCGGCTGCGATGATTATGACGTCCTGGTTCAAAACCAGCGTCGTCAGATGCCCGACGAAGCCGGTCTCGTCGCGCGTGAATTCGCCAATCTGGGGCATGTCAGTCTCCTTCGCGGTGGGGATTGGGACAGCCATCGGCGAGCACCGCTCCCGCCGAATGGGAAGGCGGTCAGCGTGTCGGCGCACGCCATTCGAAGCGGCCGGTGCCGTCTTCATCGGTCCACAGTGGGACGGCACGGCCGATGATCTGGTCGGTCGAGATCAGGCCGAAGTAGCGGCCGTCGAGGCTGTCGCGGACCTGCCAGTTCATGAGGAAGACTTCGCCAGTCTGGACCCGGCGGCAGCCTTGCCAGACGGGAAGATCGCGGCCTGCGCGATCGCGCTCCAGTGCCGCACCGACCTCCACACCATCGACGGTGATAGTGAGGTTCGAACGGCAAACGGTCTGCCCGGAGACGGCGAGGATGCGCTTCATCAGCGGCACGCCCTTGGGCAGGTAGCCGCGCTCGGCGAGGAATGTCGCGAGCGGCTCGGGCGCATCGACCGCAACGAGATCGGTAACGTCGAGCGGCCCGTCGAAGTCGATCGAATAGAACCCGATGGGCGCGCTCGCCGATGCGTTCCAGATCAGCTTGATGGGCATCGGCGTGAGGCCGGGATAGCCGACGCTGAGCGCGGCGAGCGTCGTCGCCAGGAGAAGTCCGGCGCGGCTCACGACTCGGCCTTTCGGCGCAGCAGGAATGCGCGATGATGGTCGAGCGTGTAGGTGCGCGGCTCGTGTCCAGCAGCGAGCCGGTTGTGGACGTGACGCCAATGATCGGGCGAAACCGCTTCGGGATCGATGCCGATGCGCTCGATGGCGTCGATCGCCTGCAGCACGCGCTCGACCCTGGGCCAGCTCTCGACCTTCAGCAGGATTTCGCCGCCAGGACGAACGAAAGGCAGCGTCTGGTACGTCTCGCCGCGCGCAACCGAGCGCACGACGTCGATGCGCGAGATGATCGTTCCGAAGTCATTCGAGGCCCAGCGCACGAAGGCGAAGACCGCGCCGGGGCGAAAAGACAGGACACGCCGACGGCGATCGAGAATCTGTTCGTGGGCGTGCGTGCCGAAGCGGATCCAGTTCTCGATCTTCTTCTCAACCCAGGTCAGTTCGACATGGGTGAGATTGTCTTGGTGGCGTGCGGTCGGCGTCGGGCCGCCGCGCGCGCGGGGGGCCGCGGCGCCGGTCATGAGGGGTCTCCTTCGATGTGTGGGAATTCGCGCGCGAGCATCTCGCGCAGCATGTCGGCAACGGTAACGCCGCGCCGGAAGGCAGCGATCTTGATCCGTCCACGTAAGGCGGGCGTGACGTCGATCGTCATGCGGGCGGTGAAGGCTTCATCGTCCGGCGCGCGCGGCGCGGTGGCATCTGCGGCCTTGATCCAGGCCTCTTGATTGGTCGGACGTGCCGCAAAGCCGCGCCGTTCGGATCGCTCGCTCATGGTGAGATCCTTTCGAGCTCGGTGACGAGCGCCGCGATCTCGCGCGCGGCGGGTCCGTCGTCGTCGATCTCGAAAGCGAGCCGGCCCGATTGCGCGGCGTCGGCGTAGATGACGCGCTGTCCGATCGCCGTGCGCAGCACTGGCGGATCGTGGTCGGCGAGCGTCTCGGCCGTCTCGCGGGCGATCACGGTGCGCGCGCCGCAGCGATTGAGGACGAAGCGAGCGCGAAGCTCCGGCCGATAGATGCGCGCCTCCGACAGGAGCGCCAGCATCTCGGCCGAGGCCCAACCATCGAGCGGCGACGGCTGCACGGGGATCAGCACGAGGTCGGCGGCGAGCAGCGCGGATCGCATCAGCCCGGCGACGCGCGGCGGCCCGTCGATCACCACATGATCGACATCGCGCGCCAGCTCGGGCGCCTCACGGTGGAGCGTGTCGCGCGCCAGGCCGACGACGCCGAACAGGCGCGGCGCGTGCTCGCGGGCGCGTTGCTGCGACCAGTCGAGCGCCGAACCCTGGGGGTCCGCATCGACGAGCGTGACCCGCTTTCCCCTACCGGCCCATTCGCCGGCTAGGTGCAGCGCCAGCGTCGTCTTGCCGACGCCGCCCTTCTGGTTGAGGAAGGCCACGATCATCGGCGGCCTCCCGGGCGTGGACCGAAGGGAAGCTGCGGAGGGCCGGAGGTCCCGTTTCTCGCCGCGCCAGCGTTGGTAAGAGCGGCGCTGCTGGTGCGCCGCTTGCCAGCGGCGCTTAGCGCGTTCGCGGCCTGCCGGACGAGGTTTTCCACCTCTCGCGCGCGCTCTTCAAAGTTAGATTCTCTGTTAGATTCTAAGTTAGCGAGGCGATTTTCGGTTCTGCTGTCGTGGGTTAGGCCGTGTTTCGGTTCCCGTTGGCACGAGGGGCCGGTTCCTGATGGCACGCGCTTTCGGGTTCCCGATGGCACGAAGCCTTTCACAGCTTTTCCACAGGGCGGCGTCCGCTCGAAAGCGAGCAACGTTCGGCCGCCGGCCTCGATCTCGAGGAACAGCGTGTAGCCGGGAAGCGGCTGGCGACGGATGATGTCGCGCAGCTCGAAGGCGAAGCGTTTGTACGGTGACAACGCGCCGGATTTCTGGTGGAGGTGGCGAAAGTCGAATCGCCAGCCATTGCGCTGGCGCCCGCCGTGCTTGCGCACCAGGCGATAGAGCCAGCGATCGAGCCCGCCTGTGAGATCGAAATAGGCCCGGTCGATCGTCAGCACGAGCGCATCGTCGAGAACGGCCTGATAAAACCAGTCCGGGACGATCATCTCGATCCCGTCCGGCTTGCCGTTGCGGTTGGTGCGCTCCTTCCACTCGTTGATCCACGAGAAGCGATGACGCCGGCCCTCGGCGGATTGGCGGATCGAGGTGCAGACCGTCGTGGATTGCAGACGATCGAGCGCGGCCTTCAAGCGCTGATAGTCGCGTAAGGACGTGCCGCGGCCGATGAATTTGAGAATTTCATAGGGCGTGGCGACCATCAGGCGCGACGTGCGCAGGCCGGCGTCACGCGCCTCGACGATCTGGCTCGCCGCCCAGATCAGGATGTCGGCGTCCCAAATGGTCGCCATGCCGTGATCGGGCACGGCCTCGACGCGGATCGACACATTGCCGGCGGCGAAGTCGATCGGCGCGACGCGGTGCGATTTGGAGAGGGAGAAAAACGGATAGGCCATGAGATCCTGTGCGTCTCGTGCTGCGAACTCGCCGGGGAGCGCACGGAACAGATCGAGCTGCCCGCGCTCCGAGAGGGACTGGTGTCGCGCCGCCATTCGGGAATCCGGGGGCGATCAGCGCGCGTATCGTCCGGCATGTGCCGGCGGCGCAGGCGTATGGCGCTTGGCCGGAAGCACGCTGCCGCGCGGATCGGAGGTGGAGGTGACGGCGCCGCGCTCGGCCCAGGCCTCAAGATCGTCGACCGCATAAACGACGCGACCGCCGAGCTTGCGATAGGCCGGACCCGTTCCGTAAGTCCGATGCTTTTCGAGGGTGCGGGCCGATAGGCTGAGGAATTCGGCGGCTTCCTTGGTGCGCAGGTAGCGCGGCGGGAGAACGGCGAGATCAGGTCGCATGGGAGGGCCTCCGTGGGTTCGTTGGGGCCGCCGGGAAGCGGCGGGTAACGAAGGCCACGTTGGCGAAGCAGGGCCGGCGAGATGCAGGGCGAATTCAGGGGGGCCTAAATTCGCCCACCAAGAGTCGGATGGAGATCGGCTAAAGTTGCCGCCGATGACGAAGCAACGTGCGATACCCACCCACCATCATCGCGCGGGCATCTCGAAGCAGGGCTTTGGTGGCGTGGCGGGCGGAAGATGCCTGCCAGTCGTCGCGACCGAGAGCGCCGATCCGAAATATGACCTGCGCAATTTCTTGCTGGGTCGCGCCCGCGCGATGACCGTCGAAGGCCTGCAGCATCCGGCACAGCCGAGCACGTTGCTGCCGTGTCAGTCGGGTGTCGGGCGGTATGGCGCGGCCATGGAGGGCGGAGAGCAAGCGGGCGACCGATTGGAGCCGGTCGAAGCCTTCCAGGCCGAGCGGGATGAAGGCGCCAAGAGATTTGGCGGGTCGTGTCTCGGACGGATGAACAAGCGCTACGCGCTGACCGTTTCCGAGATCGAGAACCAGATGGGTCTCGCTGCCGACATCGACGCTTACGGCGGCGTCGATCGTCGGTTGGGGATCAGCGCTTGCGGACGGAATATCCGGAGGTGGGCCAAGAACGATGGCGCTTGTGTCTTCCTGGGGAAGCCAGATCACCTGCGCTTCGGGAGGTGCCTGCATCGGGTCTACGGGGAAATCGCAACCCCCACCGCTGCCCGATCCCGTCGGTCAGCGTGCGCAGATCACTTTCGCTGTCGCCGAGCGCTTGAAAATCCCTGTCGTAGGTTTCGTTGCGGCGCAGCCATTCCCACGCGACGTCGGACGCGGTCATGTCGGCGACGTGCGCATAGCGTTCCGATGAACGCCAGCCGGAAGCATCTGGTGTCATCGCGATCCTCCCTAGTCTTTGAATTTGTGGGAGAGTCAGGATTCCCGGCTGGGTTGTTCAGTGGAAGTCAGAGGGCCGGCAAAGGGTGGTGCCGAAACGGCATCGCGGCGATCACTGTGCGGAGCGGACCAAGTCTCGATAGCCGTGCTCGGTCATCCACTGCGCGCGGGCGAGATGCGTGTCATGGACCTGGCGGCACCGCTGCGGCTCACGTGCCGTATCGAGGCCAAAGAGAATCTGGACGGCTTCGCGCCAATCAGCTCCGTCGCGCGAGGAATCGAGCAGGCGCAGATAGAGAACCATATGCTCGCGGTCATAGGCCGTGAGGGTCTGGCTGATCGGAGGCGCATCGAGAAACGGCGGCATCGCGGATTCCATCAGGCGACTATATTCGCGCGGAAAGCATTCGTTAACACTCGTGCCCGGCATTACTGTGACAACGTGCGATGGATGGTGTGCGCCACGCGATCACGGCGCTGCTAACGCCTCGTCGGCCGGTCGTCCCGCTCATGGAGCAGCAGCACTCCTTCGCCCTTGTCGGTGGAAAGCAGGACGATACCGGCTGTTTCAAGCGCCCTTCGCACCTGATCGCGCGTCGACTCGTACACCTCTAATCCACTTTCGGACTCAAGGCGCTTGAGCGCGGTTAGCGATGTCCGGGCCTTGTCAGCGAGCGTCTCCTGTGTCCACCCCAGCAACGCGCGCGCGGCCCGCGATTGTCGGGCGGTGATCATGCATGATCACCTCCCACCGACGGACACACGCTTGCCAGAACTACGACTATAATAGTCGTTCTTTGCGCCCATTGCGAGGGTAATCGGCGTCTCAGGGCTGGCGGTGCCCTCGCCGGGCGGCCGAAGTGATTCGCGCTAGCAGTGGAAAGGCCCCGGCCTGTTCGGCCGGGGCCTTGCTCGGGGCTCAGTCGCCGCGGCGGGTCGGGCGGGACCAGATCAGCGAGTGGGTGTCGCCGTCCTCGTCGTCGAAGAGGTTGGCGTAGATGGGGGCGTTGAAGCTCGGATCGTCGAGCTTGAGGCCCAGATAGTCGCGGCCCTCGTTGGAGCGCTTGGACCAGGCGGCGCCGATTTCCGCGCGGCCGACCAGAACCCGGTGGCTGGGGGCGTTCTCGCCGGTGGCGCGGGTGTCGGGGACGATGCGCACGCCCTTGGCTTGGACGCTGAGGGTTACGATTTCGCCGGTGAACTCGTTCGAGCCGGTCTTCTTGAAGGTGCCGATGGTCGCCATTGTAAGTCTCCGTTTCGTTTTCGGGACCGCTCCATTGCGGCCTCGATGGCGATCGACAGGCCGGAGGCGACCGACGCCGCATCGCTTGCGACCGGAGCAACGCGGAGGATGGCAGGAACGACTTTGTTGTTTCGCGAGGAATGACGGCCTTGGCCGGCAGGGGAAGAAAGTCGGGACGCGCCGTTGCGGCATAGGCGGTCGAGGCGCAGCCGTCCTTCGGTCAGATCAGGCCATTGGAGAGGCCGTTCGGAGCGGTCTGGAGACAATCAGGAACGGAAGATCATGGCGACCCGGTCGCAACCAGCAGACGGCGCAAGCTGAAGATCATCTGCGACCCGTCCTCCCCTTGTACAGGCGAGGGTCGAGCTTTCGTTTCGAAGTCGGCCAGTGGAGATGACGCCCTCGACTTCGTGTTGCACCGTTCCCGCGCACAGAGGCGCCGAGCAGAAATCCGGGCGCTGTTGAGGCGGCCGCACGATGGGCTTCAGTCAGGTTCCGGTGACGCGGCTCCCTCTCCAACTGCACAACGCTGAGGGCTGAAACCCCCGACTGGTCGTCCCGGCGACGGTTCCGTCGTGGTGTCAGGCTGGTGCAATGCCCTGGCTGGACGGGCCGGTGCTTGCCATCCCAGCGACGCGCGCGAACGCGGTGACGCCGACCGCGACCGCACCGATGACGGAGAACACGAGCTGCCAGGTCTCCGACGGCATGGTGTGTTTCACGATGCCATGCGTGGCGTGGAAGCCGGCGATCGCCGCGGGTGCGACAAATGCCAGCGCGATCAGCAGGCGTGCCCAGAGCGGGCGGACAATTCCAAGCAAGAGCTGCCCCACGCCCAACGTCAGGCCGGCGCCGAGCATGCCGATAAGGATGGCGCCGAGCCAGCCCGCGCCAGTGTCATAGGCCCAGGTGCCGGCGGTCACGCCCGCGAAGAATGGCAGTGCGAACACCGCGAGCGTGAACAGCAACCAGCACAAGATGCCGATGGCTGCGAAGGATAGGACAATGCCGAGGATAATCATGGTGGTGTCTCCGAAAGAGCAAATTCTGACGGTCGCGCCTTCCACCACCACCACGGCGCATTCGGGAGCATAGCAAAAGCTGTGCTCCGTCGGGAGCGGAAACCGCAGGGGTCTCCGCGTCGCCTGGAAGGGTGGCGCGCCGTCATGGCGCGAAGGGATCGACCTCGTGGACGATCTCCGAGACGTCGCCGTCGTATTCGTTTGCGGGTGTCACCGAGAGAGTGCCGTCGCCCGCGCGGAAGATGACGATGACGGCCATCAGCGTGGTGGCGAGGCTGAAGGCGAAGGCGTGTGCGTCGGGGAAGGACATCGATCCGGCTCCTGTTTCGAGCGGAGGACCATCCCCCCGCTGACAGGCGCCCGATGTGTTCGGCCGATGGCCGCAATCACCGCGCAGGCAACGCCGGCGCGGCGGCACGCTATGCGTAGTCCGACCCTTTACGGGTTGATGGCGTCAGGCCATCGGCTGGACCAAGGACCAGCGCCATTCAGCGGGGAGTGGTCTTCTCCGGGCTGGAAGCCGAGTCGATGTGGCCGTGACGTTGGTGAAGCCGTACTGTCTGCGCGAGCTGCCGTGCGACCTCACCTGCGTCATCCGCAAAGCCTGGTGGCCATTTCCTCGACGGCTCGCGCTGAAACCCGCCACGCTGAAAATGCGGATGGAGGTGGCTGATAATCCACTCGATGCGTGAAGGAGGCACCAAGCCGGCTTGAGCCGAATAATGGAGTGCCTTGGCGAGATCGTGCCCGATGTTCGCGCGGTTCCAAACATCATCGGTCGCGACGTTAAGCAGATAGGATTTGAGGAGGAGTTCGATGGCAATTGCAATCGCATGAAGGGCTTGATTGTCGAATCCTTGATCCGCCGCCCATTCGGCGGCTGCAGCCTTCACGGTGGCATTCTCCAGGAAAACCGCAGCGAGAACGGCGTCCGAACGTGCCGGTTTCGGGAGTGGCTTCAGTCGCTGCATTCGTTGCGTTATGCCATAGGCTTGGCCGTTTAGCAGGTGCCCGATGCGGCGGCGCTTACGCGCCGCCGAATTTCCACACCGGGATGCCGAGCTTCTTGGCTTTGTCGGCGAGGTTGTCATTGATGCCGGTGCCGGGGAAGTGCAGCACGCCCTTCGGCAGGATTTGCAGCATCTCGTCATTGCGTTTGAAGGGTGCTGCCCGGCCGTGCTTCGTCCAGTCGGGTGCAAAGCCGATCTGTGGGACATTGCGATTCCTGGCCCAGAGAGAAGCGATCTTCTCGGCACCCTTCGGCGACTTGCCGTGGATCAGCACCATGTCGGGGTGCTTCTCGTGAACCTGGTCGAGCTTGGCCCAGATGAGGTGATGGTTGTCGAAATCGAGCCCGCCGGTGACGGCGATCTTCGGTCCAGGCGGCAGGAGCACTTCCTGCTCGGCACGCTTCTTCGCCATGATGAAGTCGCGGCTGTCGATCATCGCCGAGGTGAGGTTGCGATGATTGACCTTCGATCCTGACCGCGGGAGCCAGGCTTTGCCGACCTGGCGTTCGTAGTGCTCGGCGGCCTGGTCGCGCATCAGTTCGAAGGCGGTCTGGCGTTCGACCTGTGTCTTGCCCTCGGCGATCAGGCGCTCGAGATCGACCGACTTCACCTCGCTGCCGTCCTGTTCGCGTTGGGAGCGCTTTTGGGCCTGCTCGTTGTCGTCGAGCTCGCGGTTGATCCGTTCGGCGGCGCGATGAAAGACGTTCACGGTCGACCAGAGGAGATCGTCGAGGTCGGGTTCGAGGCGCGTGTCCTCCAGGGTCACGATCAGGGCGTCGAAGATGTCGGCGACCGCGCCCGCGACCGCGTTGCCGTCCGGCAGAAGCCGCTGATCGGGTTCGTCGGCGAAAGGCCGGTAGCCGTGGAGCTGCAATTCGTTGAGGACGTGGTCAGTCGGTGAGGATTCGTGGTGCGGTTCGTAGTCGTCGAGATCGCGCATCGGATGCTCCGTCGGATGGACCGCGACCGTCGCGGCCTTCATGGCGACGAAGCACACCGGCGGGGCGGCCCTGCACCCGGAGCGCGAGCGAGGGCCGGAGCGTCAGCGGAGGATGGCGGAGGCCGGCTATTTTGTTTCGCGATGGAAAGCGGCCCCTTGGGGCCGCGCCGGAAAATAGTCGGCCGCAGCCATTGCCGGGCCGGCCTGCCTGTGGGCCGATCGCCCTCTCGAAGGCCGAGGCGCGGTCCTCTCCGATCCGCTGCGTCTGAGCGAGTACGGCGGCGGGGCCGCTGCCGCTTCCTTACCGGCTATGCCGCCAGCGCCATGAAGCGTGCGACGTCCTGCGGCCCGAGCTGTACCCGAGTCTGACTGCGCAATGTCGCGATGCCGAGGGTGCGGAGATCCTCGTTGAAGTCCCCGAGCTGTGGAGAGATCACGATCGCCTCGATCCCGGCCGCGTTCGCCCGTTCGATCAGGCTGTCACGCGCACCATCGCCTGCCGGATCGTCATCGCGCAGGATGTAGAGCCGCCGCAGCGTGTCCGGGAACAGGATGGCGGCGAGATGTGCCGCGGAGAGCGCCGCCACCATCGGCATGTTGGGCACGACCTGGCGGATTGAAAGGACCGTCTCGATGCCTTCGCCGGCTGCCATCACTTCGCCACCAGCGCCAAAGCGGACCGCGTTGCCGAGGAGATCGCCCATCGCCCGGCGCGGGGTTTCGAATGGCGCCTTGTCGTGGCGTCGTGAGTCGAGCCAGGTGCGATGCGCCCCGGTGATCATGCCGTCGAGGTCAGTGACAGCGGCGATCATGGCCGGCCAAGTCTCGGTCGGCGCATGCTCGTCCGGGCGATAATAGCAGTGCGGGTGGAAATACAGATTTCCGGCTCCACGGAGATCCGTAATGCCGCGTTGCCGGAGATACGCCGCGACGATTGTGCCCGCAATCGGCTGCGACATGCGGATGAGGCGCCGTGCGGCTTCGGGCGATCCATGTGGTGCGGGCGCCAGCGGCTGGAAGGCGGAGGGTTCCGGCGCTGGTGGTGGCATGCTGAGGAAGAGCCGAGCCTCGTCGGCGACATCCTTGAAGTCGATGAGGCCGCAGCTCTCGCGGATGACGTCGAGGAGGTCTCCATGCTCGCCGGTAGCGGCGTCAGTCCATTTCCCGGCGGGGCCTTTGGGCGAGTCCTTGAGCCGGACGTACATCGAGCGGCCCTTAGTGTTACGGGCGTCGCCCACCTGCCAGTAGTTGCCCTGACGGTGGCCATTGCTGAGATAATGGCGGCACACCGCCTCGGCCTGTCGGCCGAGACGTTGCGCGAGATCGGATGCGTCGAGACGGGCCATCACGCTGCCTCCCGCTCGCCGACGCGCTGGATCGGGTAGGTGCCGATCAGCTTGCCGATGATGGTCGCGCCGTCCGCGCCGACGGGCACGAAGAAGCGGAGCTTCCACGAGATGATCTCGCTGAAGAGGCCAAAGGCGCGCAGGCGCTCGCGCATCGCGTCGGTGAAGCCGGAGAGTTCGATGCGATCGGCGCCCATGACGCGCACGCGACGGAGTTGGAGGCCTTCGGCGAGATCGAGGATTGTCTTGCCCTCGATGAGCGCGGCATAGGCATGGTCGGCGGACAGGTTCGTCGTTCCGACTGTCGTGGCGTTGGCGACCCATGCGGGCGACACGCGGCGGCCGATGATCCGTTCCCCGTCATCGGTCTGGAGCCGATAGACACGGCTCGACTCGTTGGGCAGCCGCTTCCAGATCGGCAGCAGCAGGCCAGCGACGATGTGGATCGTGGAATCGGAATAGGCTGGCACCTCCGCGATCTCGGCGTTCCAGGCGGCGGTGAACTCGGCGCGACTGGCGGCGATCCAATGGCTTTCGTCCATCATGCGGATGGAGGCGTGATGCTGCTCCATCGGCCGGATCAGCCGCACGCGGCGTTCGATCTCCCCGTCGTCGAGCATCAGCGAAGGCGCTGGAAGCTGAACCGCGGCGCGGTGGGAGCGCTCGTTGACCAGCAACTTGGCGACCGGATCGTCGAGCCAAGCCATCGCCTCCTCGGCGGTCATCGGCCGGTTGCGCTCGCGCTGTTGGATGGTCAGCAGGCTGGTTTCCGCGCCGGTGCCGGGATGGGTGTAGATGGTCTGGCGATCGGTGACGACGAAGCTCTCCGCGCGCAGCGTCTCCAGTCCGATGTCGTAGATGCCGGCGGCGATCGCGCCCTCGACCTTGGCGGTCAGAAGCTGCTCGAAGGCGGCGAACAGGACGTCCTGCAGGTCGATGGTGAGCGCGAGCAGGCGGTTGAGAAAGGTTGTGATCGGCGGGAGCTCGTCCTTGATGCCGTTGTCGTCCATCAGCTTCAGGCCGGTCGTGTCCTCGAACCGCTGGAGCGAGCACCCTTCGATCTTGCCGCGGACGATCAGGATGTAGAGCTGGCGAAGCGCATCGCGCGCATAGTGGCTCTCCAGATTGTCCTCGGGTCGGAACAGGCCCTGGCCGCCGGTCTGGCGCTGTCCGCGCGTGATCGCGCCCAGCGTGTCGAGCCGGCGCGCGATGGTCGATAGGAAGCGCTTCTCCGCCTTCACATTGGTCGCGATCGGACGGAAGAGCGGCGGCTGCGCCTGGTTGGTGCGGTGGGTGCGGCCGAGGCCTTGGATCGCGGCGTCGGCTTTCCAGCCCGGCTCAAGCAGATAGTGGACGCGAAGCCGCGTGTTCCGTGCCGACAGCTCCGCATGGTAGCTGCGGCCCGTACCGCCGGCATCGCTGAACACGAGCACGCGCTTCATGTCGTCCATGAAGGCCTGGGTCTCGGCGAGATTGGCGGACGCCGCGCGGGTCTCGACCACAAGGCGCTGTCCCTTGCGCACGATACGACGCGAGCGGCCGGTGACTTCGGCCACCACGTCCGCGCCGAAATGCTGGACGATCTGGTCGAGCGCGCCCGGCACCGGCGGAAGGCTCGCGAGTTTCTCGATCAGCTCGGTGCGGCGGGCGACCGCCTCGCGGCTCTCGACCGGCTGGCCGTCGCGAAAGACCGGACGCGAGGACATATTGCCCTCGCCGTCGCTGAAGGGCTCGTAGAGCTGCACCGGGAAGGAATGGGCGAGATAATCGAGGACATATTCGCGGGGCGTGATGTCGACGCGAATGTCATTCCACTCCTCGGTCGGAACTTCGGCCAAGCGCCGTTCCATCAGCGCCTCGCCGGTCGAGACGATCTGGATGACCGCGGAATGCCCGGCCTCCAGGTCCGCCGCGATCGAGCGGATCAACGTCGGCGTCTTCATCGATGTTAGCAGATGACCGAAGAAACGCTGCTTGGCGCTTTCGAAGGCGGAGCGCGCGGCGGATTTGGCCTGGCGGTTCAACGTCCCGGTCGAGCCGGTGATGTTGGCCGCCTGCATGGCCGCATCGAGATGGTTGTGGATGATGGCGAAGGCGCCGGCATAAGCATCGTAGATGCGCCGCTGCTCGGCGGTCAGCTCGTGCTCGACCAGCTCATATTCGACGCCGTCGAACGACAGCGATCGGGCGGTGTAGAGGCCGAGCGCGCGAAGGTCGCGGGCAAGCACCTCCATCGCCGCGACGCCGCCGGCCTCGATCGCCTCGACAAACTCGGCGCGGGTCGAGAAGGGAAAATCGTCGCCACCCCACAGACCGAGGCGCTGCGCGTAGGCAAGGTTCTGGACCGTGGTGGCGCCGGTGGCGGAGACATAGACGACGCGGGCATTGGGCAAGGCGTGCTGCAGGCGAAGCCCCGCGCGCCCTTGCTGCGAGGGCGTGACATCGCCCCGTTCTCCCTTGCCGCCGCCAGCGTTCTGCATCGCGTGCGCCTCGTCGAAAATGATCACTCCGTCGAAATCGGAGCCCAACCATTCGACGATCTGCTTGACCCGCGAAACCTTCTCGCCGCGGTCGTCGGAACGCAGCGTGGCATAGGTTGTAAATAGGACGCCTTCCGGCAGAGCGATCGGCTTGCCCCGCGGGAAGCGCGAGAGCGGCGTGACCAGCAGGCGCTCCATGCCGAGTGCGGACCAGTCGCGCTGCGCATCCTCAATCAGCTTGTCGGATTTGGAGATCCAGACCGCCTTGC
Organism: Allobosea spartocytisi; assembly: GCF_014764685.1. NCBI lineage: Bacteria > Pseudomonadati > Pseudomonadota > Alphaproteobacteria > Hyphomicrobiales > Alloboseaceae > Allobosea > Allobosea spartocytisi. The sequence goes on along the minus strand of NZ_JACXWY010000028.1, from coordinate 25,824 downwards.
GCCGGCCCTGCATCCAGTTGTCGAGCACGATGCTGGCCGACTCGCGCCCCTTTCCGACGCCGGTGCCGTCGCCGATGAAGAAGCCGCGGCGGAAGCGGACGACGCCGTTTGCATCATCGGCGGCGGCCGCCACGACATCGAAAGTGTCGTCGATGGTCCAGGAACCTGCGAGAAAATCGGAATGGGCTTCGCCCGCGAAGATCAGGGTTTCGAGCTGGGAGTCTGAGAGCGAGTCCATGATGGTCGCTGGCAGCGTCGGCCGATAGCTCGGCTTGGGCGGGGCGACCGAGGCCATGGCGGCGGATTGCACGAGCTTGGTGGGATGGGCCTGAGAGCCGGGAATACGGATCGTCTGCAATCCGTATTGCTCGTAGATCGCGTCGCTGAGGCGGGCGCCCTCGGCCGGGGTCCAGTCGACGGTCTCATAGGCGAGCGGCACGCCCTCGGGATCGGCGAGGCCCACGCGGGTCGCCGATGTCGCCGCGGTGCGCGCGAGATAGCCGCGAACGGTGCGCGGCGTGGCGCCGGTCGGCATGACCTGAACAGCAGGCGCGACAGCCAGGCGCGGCGGCACATGCTCGGCGATCCACGTCATCAGCGTGGCGATGTCGGGAGCGGTGCCGGGGGACGCCGGAAATGCGGATGGCTCGTCGGCCGGGATCTTGTCGATCACGGTCAGCCGGGTTTCGACGGTCGTGCCGTGCTTGGCATAGACTGAGCCATGGACGGCGGCGGTGAACACGACGCGGCCCCTCTCCTGCAGGCGGACGAAGGCGTCGCGCCAGGCCGGTATGTCGGGGCCGAAATTCGCGCCGGTGATCGCGACCAGGCGCCCGCCATCGGCGAGCCGCGCGAGCGCGGATGCGAGATGGCGATAGGCTGCGTCGGCGACACGCCCCTCGACATTGGCGAGGACCGAGAATGGCGGGTTCATCACCACGATTGTTGGGACGGTCGCCGGGTCGAGATGATCGTCGATCTGGGCTGCGTCGAAGCGGGTCACGGGAATGGCCGGAAAGAGGGAGGAGATGAGTGCGGCCCGGGTTTCGGCGAGTTCGTTGAGGACAAGCGTGCCGCCGGCGATCTCGGCGAGGATGGCGAGCAGGCCGGTGCCGGCCGATGGTTCGAGCACGCGATCGGCGGGTGTGATGGCGGCCGCAGTGATCGCGGCCAGGCCGAGCGGGATCGGCGTCGAGAATTGCTGGAAGGCCTGCGCCTCCTCGGAGCGGCGCGTGTGGGTGGGCAGAAGTCCCGCGATCTTGCCGAACAGAGGAACCGCCGCAGCCGGAGACCCGGCTTTGCGCAAAAGCGCCTTTCCGTATTTGCGGAGCATGAGGACGGTTGCGGCTTCGCAGGCGTCATAGGCGTCCTTCCAGTCCCAGGCGCCGGCAGTATCGGACGCGCCGAAGGCGGTCTCCATGGCGGTGCGCAAGACCGCGGCGTCGATGCGCTCGCCGCGCTCGATGTGAGGAAGGAGGAGAAGTGCCGCGGCATGGATGGCGGCAGCGTCGGTCGGCTGATCGGCGGCGGTCGGCAGCGCCGCCGCAAGGGTGTGAGCATTCATGGGAGACGTCCTCGGGAGAGCGGAGCGGGAAAGCCCGCCGGCGCTCTCTCTCGGACCGGACGGGCTCAAACCCGTCCCGGCCTTCCTCTCGCTCTCAAGGGGCGCGGCCCGGCCGCGCCATCAAGCGACAGACAATGGTCTCGATGATGTCAGGCACCATCGCCGCCATCGATCACCTCGGCGAGCCAACCGTTGGTATAGATCCACGCCACAGTTTCGCCGGTCGCGAGATCGAGGACATGCGCGCCGCCACCGAAGCCATCGAGACGCGGCCGGGAGCAGGTGTTGGCGTACTGAAAGCCCCATCGGCCGGTGAGGTGGAATTCGGCGGCGCAGCGTATGACGAACTGGATCAGCCGTTCGGGATCGCCGGTGACATCGTCGCGCATCCAGAGTTTGGAGCCGCCATGCTCGGGCTGGATGGACAGGAGGAAGCCATCGGACGGCGGTTCCTCGGATGCTCCGTCCTCGGACAGTTGGTTGTAGAGATCGAGCGCGCGGGCTGCGGTCTCGGGCGTGCCGACATCGAGCAGGCATGAGAAATGGGTGAAATAGTCGGCCATGAGGCCACTCCCGGAGAGCAGGGAACGGGAGAGCCGGCAGGCGCTCTCTCCTCCATGTCCGGCTCGCCACGTCCGGGCCAAACTCTCCCTCTCGATCGGCGCGCATGAAAAAAGCCCGACGCCCCCGAAGGGACGCCGGGCTCGTCAAGTCAGATGAGGACCGCCGTCACTCCGCGGCGGCGAGGTGCCGTTCCTCCTCATCATCGGTGTTGGTCTCCTCGTCATCGCCGTCGAGGAAGTCCGGCAACGCCTCGTCGCCCTCGCCAGAGTCCGCCTCGGTGCTTTCGGCATCGGCGCCGGAATTGCGCAGCGGTTCGGGCAGCCAGCCCGTCTCGGCGAGGAGACGTTCGGCTTCGGTCGCCATGTCGCCCTTCTTCAGATGTGCGATGAGTTGGGCGGCGCGCTCGCCGGCGCCTTCACGCACCGCTTCGAGGATGCGGGGCTTGGTGACGCGGCCGAGATAGTTGGCGACGGTCGGCCGCCACCCGGCTTCGGCCATGTCGAGCCCGACCGCCAGCGACAGGCGATCGGCTTCGGCGATGCGCTGTTCGACACTATGCGCCGAGACACGGCCACCGTAGCGATCGGCCCGCTCATAAAGCGCATTGACGCCGAACGAAGCGCAATGGGCGAAGAGTTCGGCCTGTTCGGGGCCAGTCAGTGCGGCCAGCCCATCCCAGAGATCAGCGACTTTGGCCGGGAGCCGTTTGCGCCAGCTATCGTGCCGGGCCTCGATCGCCTTGGCATAGACGCTGTCACGAAGCCCTTCGGGCTGCGAATGGAAGGTCGTGCCCCGCACGCTGACCTCCATCGCGAAGCCGTACTGGCTGCCGCCGTAGAACACGTCCTGGCAGAACTTGTGCAGGACGGCGACGAAGGCGACCGAGGGATCGGTGGCGAGCTTGTCGCGGAGCGCGAGGGTGCGATCGGCGGTCAGCTCCGTGATCAGTCGATCGGGGAGCGGCTTGATCGTGTCGTCCTCGTCCTCCTCCTCGGGCTCGGCAGGTTTGCCGCAGATGGTGATGACCGCGCGCTGGACCGAAGGCGACGCCGGATAGTCAGCGTCATCGTCGCCGCCATCCTGCTCTTCACCCTCGCCATCGCCCGCCTGGTTGGCGATCTCGTCCTCGGGTCGGACATAGCCGCGGTCGATCGACAGCGTGCCGTCGGCGTCCAGGCTGACGAAGACCCCGGCGATCGCGATGTCGGCGGGTTCGTAGTGGACCGGCCGCTCGTCGAAGCTGGCGAGCGCGGTTTCGATTTCGCCAAGGCGCTGATCGATCTCGTCCGGCAACTCGTCGGCGTTCTCATATTCGGCCTCCAGCTTGGCGCACTCGGCGTTGAGCGCCTCGATGGTCGCCTGTTCGTCAGCCGTCAGGTCGAGCGGCGTGCCCACGATCTCGCGCAGGCCGTGGGTGGCGCCATAGGGGAAGCTCATCGCCACCTCGATCCATTTCCAGCCTTCGCCGGCGATCGCTTCGGCGGAGGCTTTCAGCTTGTCGGCGACCAGGCGATCGAGCAGCGCAGGATCCTGCAGCCAGCCGCCGTCGTCATCCTGGAAGAGATCGCGCAGCACGCAGCCGCCGTTGGTTTCATAGGCATCGATGCCGACGAATACGGCCCGCTTGTCGGATGCGCGGACGGCGGTCTCGGTCAGCATGCGCCGGATCTGGTAGGGTTCCCTCTGCCAGCTATTGCGAACCGACTCCCAGACCTGCTCCTGACGCGCATGATCGTTGGTGACGGTGAAGGCCATGAGCTGTTCGAGCGTGATGCCGTCCTCGGCATAGATATCGAGCAATGACGGCGAGACGGCCGCGAGGCGAAGCCGCTGCTTCACGACCTGGACGGACGCGAAGAATGCAGCCGCAATCGCCTCCTCGGTCATGCCCTTCTCGCGCATCGCCTGGAACGCGCGGAACTGGTCGAGAGGATGCAGCGGGGCGCGTTCGATATTCTCGGCCAGCGACACCTCGTCGACGAGGATGTCGGCATTGGCGTCCGACACCACGCACGGCACCTTGGAGGTCTTGGTGAGGCGCTTCTGCTTGACGAGGAGCTGCAGCGCGCGGAAGCGACGCCCGCCCGCCGGCACTTCGTACATGCCGGTTTCCTGGCCGTCGGCATCGAGCACCGGCCGGACGTGGAGGGACTGGATGAGACCGCGCCGGGTGATCGACTCGGCCAGCTCGTCGATCGAGACGCCAGCCTTGACGCGGCGGACGTTCGACTGGCTCAGCACCAGCTTGTTGAAGGGGATGTCCTGCGCCGACGACAGGGTGATCTTCTGAATGGCAGTTGCCATGAGACTTACTCCGCGACGGGCGCCGAAAGCCTCTCTCTCGACCCTAAACCCGTCACGAAGCGAAGCACCGCCCTCTCACTCTAGGAGGGCAGCGACACCATCAAACGCCATCGGTAAGGTCACTGCCAGAACCGGCGATGATCCCGCGCCAGTCCTTCGTATTCGCCCATGACGGCTTGATGCCGCCCTAGAAATTCGAGCGCGGTTCGATGCCGAGGAAGCGGATCATGTTGTCGGGCGCGACGAAGTTGACACCCGAACCCAAGCTGCGGTCGCCTGTTGCGACGAGGCGGCGGAAAATCGCTACCTTGTCAGGATGCATGGGGGCGCCGCCCCACACAGCGTCCTGTACATATCGCGCGATGAAACCGGCGAGGACGTCGGCGACCTGAATGCCGATAGAATCGTGCGATCGCTGGAATTGCAGGTCGGCCGCCTGCGAGAATTCGAAGTCGGCCGTCTGCAGGGGCAATTTCACGCCAAGCTGCGCCAGGTCCTCTGCGAGCTTCTTGTTGTGCAGAAGAATGTCTCCGAACTGCAATTGCTCGTCGTGGAACAGCGTCACGCCGGAAACCTGCTTTCGCGCGAAGCGATTGATCCGGGCGTAGATGTTGGTGAACGATGTCAGGTTCGGCAGAACCCAGAGCAGCTTCCCGGCGGGATTCTTGTCGGGAATCGGTAATGCCCGCTCGACGGCCTTGGCTTTCGGCAGCTTGCGGAAGTCCTTCAAGCTGTCGCGCGCAAAACGGATGATCCCCGCCGCCACGTCAGTAGGCGGAACTCCGCTTCCCTGCGCCCACCGAATTATTTGCTTGTAAAGTTCGCGTATTTCCGCGTGGTCTCTGCTTTGGCAACATGCGGCAAAGGCGTGAGCCAGCTCGGGAGGTGCATATAGCGCCATGTAGTTCGCCATAACGCCCTTCATCCAAAGGGCGCCAGGTTGAGTGTCACATTCCCCCACATAGGGCACCACCATTCGCTCGATGATGTTCACGACAACGAAGAAGTGCTTGTCGACAAGCTCGATAAAGATTGGGGCGCGGCGCGTCTCAAGGAGGTCCAGAAGATCAAAGATGAAGCGCGGCTTGTCATAAGCCTGTTTTGATTTGAGCTCCGACGACTGGATGCGGTGCGCCTTTTTTAGTGCGCCCAATTTATCGGTGAAGTCCTGGTCGAGCGTGCAGCCGAATGCAGCCAAGGCGAACATGCGCTGTTCGACGAAGTAGGAGTCGATTTTGACCGTGCTCAGGTCGCCGGTATTGCCGCTTTCATCGATGTAATATTCCGCAGGCGCCTGCTCTAGCATTCTGTATCCAGTCGCTCGTTTGGCGATTGTGCTCCATGCCGCACCACTGAATAGGTGACCTGGATCTGGGCCACAAGACAGCCCGGAAACAGTATGGCTAGGGGACGCAAAGCCGGAGACACGGACAACCGCATCTCCGGCATTGCGGGGATCAGGCGGCGCGATCGAGCAGCTTCTTGGCCTTGCCTTCGAGCTCGAGCCGCGCGTCCTGGTGGGGCTTGTCGCGCGCGACGGCGGTGATGCCCTGGACGAAATCGAAGATGCTTTCCGGCGGGCGGCCTTCCTCGGCCAGCACCGCGTCGATGATTTTGCCCGTCTCGGCTTTCGAGAAGCCGCGGCGGCGCAGGAATTCGGTGCGCTCTTCGTCCTTGTGCGCGACGATGCGTTCGCGCGCCGCCTTGATGCCGGTGATGAACGGCTGCGGTGAGGAGTCCGCGAAGCTGAGCAAGGCCGGCGCCGCCTCATGGGCGAAGCGCGAAGCGGCGTATTTGGAATGGCGGATGGAGATCTCCTCGAAATCTTCGACGCCCCACAAATTGCGATTCTGGCACACGGCCCTGAGATAGAAGGACGCGATACCAAGGGTCTTGGCGCCCACTTCGCTGTTCCAGGCATAGAAGCCCCTGAAATAGAGATCGGGCGATCCATCCGCGAGCTTGCCGGCTTCGATCGGATTCAGATCGTCGACGAGGAAAAGGAAGACGTCGCGATCGGAAGCGTAGAGCGTCGTGGTGTCCTTGGTGATGTCGACGCGCGGATTATAGACGCCGGTCGACCAGTCGAGGACACCGGGCACTTTCCAACGGGTGTCGCCGGTGCCGTTGCCGGCGATGCGCTGCACGGCTTCGACCAGCTCGTGGTCGTAGATCCGGCCGTAGTCGGGGCCGGTCACGGCGCGCAGCTCGACGCGGCCGTCGTCGGTCTCGAGGGTCTTGATCTGCTCGGCGCGGTGGGCGGTCAGCCCATATTGCAGGTTGATGCCGGCGAGCGCGGCGGGGAGCTGCCGCAGATAGGCGGCCGGCGCGCCGACCTGGCTCGCGAGCTGACCGAAACTCCAGTGCGTCGGAGCGATGGGCTTGTCGGCGCCTGGTAGGATCAGGGCAAGCCGTTCGGGATCGGTGCGGCTGGCTTCGACATGGATAAGCGCGGATTCGACAACGCGCGTTCGGCTGCGCTCGGTGCGCTCGCGGACGGTCCGGCCGAGTTCGGCGAGCGAGAGATAGCGCTCGTCGTCGGGTCGCGAGAACCACTCCGAGGAAACCCGACCGATGCGCTCGCCGCGGTTGATGTCCACCTTCCAGCCGCCACTCACGTCGCGCCGGGCATCGAGAACCTGCATGTTCATGGGATCAAACTCCATGACGGGCGCCGGAAGACTCTCTCCCGACCCTCAACCCGTCACGGAAATCCGGTCCACACTCTCACTCTAATGAGGGCGTTGCGGGGTCTCCCCGCAGAAGGGGTCGGCCGAGACCCTGGGCTCGGCCGCAGGGGAAGGCTTTCCCCTCCAGGCCCCCTCTCAATCGCTGGCCCTTCCAGTCGGTTTGGGGGAGATTGAAAACTGTCAGAAAACCGCATATATTTCTGACAGGAGAAGTGCCGTGCAACGACTGACCGAACAGATTCTGGCGCACACCGAGGGCTTGCCCGAGGGCGCTCCGATCGCGGCGAAGAGCCTGCTCCATCTCGGCAATCGCGCCGCGGTGGATCAAGCCTTGTCGCGACTGGCTGAACGTGGCCGGCTGATGCGTGCCGGGCGCGGCGTCTATCTGCGCCCGGTTTCGAGTCGGTTCGGCGTCCGCGCGCCCTCCGTCGAGAAGGCCGTCGAAGCCCTCGCGCTCCAGCGCGGCGAAACCATCGTGTCGAACGGTGCCGCGGCCGCTAACGCGCTCGGCCTCACGACACAGGTGCCGGTCCGGTCGGTCTATCTGACATCGGGCCGTAGCCGGACGATGAATCTGGGCCAGCAGGTCGTCGAGCTGCGGCATGCGCCGCGCTGGCAGTTGGCGCTGGCCGATCGGCCCGCCGGACAGGCGGTGCGAGCGCTCGCCTGGCTGGGGCCGGAAAAGGCAGAAGCCGCCTTGATGACGTTGAAGCGCAAGTTGCCGTCTTCCACGTTCGGCGAACTCGTCGCGGTCGCGCCCCAGCTACCGAGCTGGCTCGCCAGGACGGTCGGCAAAGTTGCATACGGCCGAAGGAGCCATTCTCAGGTGGGCGGCCTACCTATTTAGATTGTCCGAAATTTGTATATTTATTTCGGACAATCCACTTGGTTCGCGTCCGAAAAAGGACTACAATTTTCGGACATGAACACCGACTCGCCCGATCTGAAGAAAGCCATGCTCGAGCGCATCCGTGCGGATGCGCCACGCAAGGTCTGGACGCCCAGTGACTTCGTCGATCTCGCCTCGCGGGACGCGGTCGATAAGGCGTTGCAGCGGCTGACGAAGGTCGAAATCCTTAGGCGGATTGATCGTGGGCTCTACGATCAGCCTGGCTTCAACAAACTCACCCAGAAACCCAATCCGCCTGATCCGCGCTCAGTCATCGACGCCGTCGGGCGACGTGACCAAACCCGGATGCTTGTCGACGGCATGACCGCGGCGAACGATCTGGGCCTAACTGACGCCGTCCCCGCCAAAATCGTGGTGCACACCGACGCTCGGCGCCGCGCGATCAAGCTCGGCAACGTAACGATCACCTTCCGTCCAACCGCGGCCAGCAAGCTATTCTGGGCCGGACGACCAGCGATGCGCGTCGTCCAAGCGCTTCACTGGCTGCGCGATCTCCTGGTTCGTGAAGGAGAAAGTGATCAGGTTAGGCGCAAGCTCGCCAATCTTTTCGAAGATCCCACGGTGGGACCGCCCCTCAAAGCGGATCTCACTGCCGGTATGACAGCTCTTCCGACATGGATGTGGGTGTTTCTCAAGCCGCTCGTTGAAAGCGACGCCGGCGTTCGTCGTCGGCACGTCGATGATGATCGTGATGATGCTGATCATGATCGTCATCAACAAAGAACGGCGGACGATGCCGATGATCAGCGTCATGCTGCCGTCGCCCGGCCCAAGCGAAAGCCGCTCTCCCCGCAGAAGGCACAAACTGCCAAGCGCGGTGCAGCCCGGGCGGTGAAGACATGAATCCGGCTTTCGACGAGGTTCTCGCGGCCGGGTCGGACGCGATGTTGAGCGCCTTCGATACGACGGCGCTACGCCTCGGCACGGCGTCTCAGAATATCGAGAAGGACTTCTGGGTCTGCTGGACGCTGGATGCCTTGTTCAATGGCTTGAAAGAGGGCGGACCCCGCCTCCTCTTCAAAGGTGGAACCTCCCTGTCCAAAGGGTTTGGTTTGATCAATCGCTTCTCCGAAGACATTGATGTCACGGTGTTTCGGGACGACATCGGCGAGCCGGCGACCATCGAGGAGCTCGAAGCGCTGAGTAGCAAAAAGCGCCGGGCGCGCCTCGATGCGATCAAGGACGCCTGCCAAGCCTACATCAACGGCCCGCTGCGGGCTGAGTTGACGCAGATCCTGCAGGACCGGCTTCAGGCTGCCGGCCTCGATGCCGGCGCGGCCCGAGTGGAAGCCGATGACGCTGATCCCGACGGGCAGACGCTTCTGATCTGGTATCCCGCGGCGACGCCGCGATCGGATTATGTGCGGGCAGCGATCAAGATCGAGTCGGGCGCGAAATCCGCGCTCGATCCGAACAGCGAAGTGCCGATCAAACCCTATGTCGATGATGATCTGCCGGCGCTCGACCTGACCGTGCCGGCCGTCCGCACGGTCGATCCGGAACGTACCTTCTGGGACAAGGTTGTCATCCTCCATGGGCTGCGGCGCTGGTTCGACAAGCGCGGCGAGCTGCGCGGGGGCGGCCAACGCGTTTCCCGTCACTATTATGACCTGCACCAGCTCGCCGCGGCCCGCGTCGGCGCCGCCGCCATCGCTGATCCGGCGCTCGGTGCGGATTGCGTCGCGCACGCCCGGATGTTCTTCAATCGACCGGACTTCGATCTCGCGAGCGCTGCGCCTGGCTCGTTTGCACTCGCCCCGCATGACGCGATGATCGAGCAACTGCGCGTCGACTACAGGGCCATGCAGGGCATGATCTTTGGCGATCCACCGGATTTCGAGGCGGTGCTCGACAGCATCGGCTCGCTCGAGACGCGTCTCAACAAGAAGGGCGATACGGGAGGCGGGGCCGCGCGATGAACCAGTTGGAGGGAGCTTTCGACACCGGGCAAAAGGCAGACGCGCGTGGCGCGGGCGAAGCGATCGTAACCCCGCTGCGCAAACGCCGCCTCAGCGGCGAACTCTACGAGCGCGACCCGAAGATAGAAGCCCTCATCGCCGAATTGGCAGTCCTGCCGCGTGATGGCTTGATCGCCAGGGCGGAAATCACCAAGCGCTCGGACCCGGGCTACGTCCCGAGCGAATGTCTCGTTTACTTCATTCGCGCGAGCCGTCGCGACAACAACGAGGTGTGGTTCGAGCGCCTCTATCGGATCTTGACCGAACGGGTGCTGCGCAGTTTGCCCAGGGCGGAAAGCTCCGATGGAAAGACGGAATCGCTGACGCGCGGGGTCGTGCGCGACAAGGTGTTCGGCCGGTTCGTCGAGCTCTTTTCGGCGGACCGCGCCGCCTACGACGAAAAGGTCGACTACTTCGAGGTGCGCTTCGATGGCGCGCTAGCGAGCCTGCGGCGCGATGCGCAGGAAAAGGCCTGGCGCGACGAAAACCGTTCCCAGCCCCTCGAATATGACGAGGAGAGCGGAGAACTGTCACCGGAGGTCGAGGCGGCCGCAGGGACCCACGATCCCTTCGCCGTGTCGGATTTCGACGACCCGTCTTACCGGTCGCGCCTGGATGCAGCGATTGAAGCTCTACCGACAGAACAAAGCAGGATCATTCACATGTTGAGACAGGGCTTCCCCATCGACTCCAAGGAGCCGGACGTCATGACCATCGCCAAGGCTTTGGGCCGCTCCGAAAAGACCGTCCGAACCTACCGCGACAAGGCCTTCGCCGCCCTGCGAGCTGCCATGGCCGACGGAGACGAGCGGTGAGCCCCGGCGGCGGACGTCCATCCCGCGAGGCCGTGCTCGACGCGTTCGCGGTCGAGAGCGAGCCTGGCCGGTCGACCTTGGAACGCTATCTGCGGCTATACCCGGAATATGCCGGGGAGCTCATCGACCTCTCGCGCGAACTCAGCCGCGAGGCTTATGAAGATGCCGCACCCCTCTCTGCTACCGATCGGGCGCTGATCGACGCTGCCTGGTCGCAACACGCGAAGGTTATGCCGGCGGCAGCAGCCGACCCTTTCGCGGCGCTGACGGTCGATGACTGGCGCGCCGTCGCGCAGCGTCTGGACGTGCCCCGGCAGGTCGTGACCGCACTGCGCGAACGGCGGGTCTCTCTCGTCAGTATCCCGCGACGCTTCCTGGCGATATTGGCGGATGCGATGCGCAGCTCTGTCGCACAGTTGGAGTCGTCCTGGGGGCCAGCGCACCTGATTGTCGCGCGCAGCTATAAGGCCGACAGCAAACCGGTGGCCGGCGAGCAGGTCACCTTCGAGCAAGTGCTGATCGATGCCGGCGTCCCGGCCGAGAAGCGCGCCCGGCTGTTGGCGGAGGCGGACTGACATGGACAGTATGGAGCTCGCCAGGCAAGTCGCCGCCGAGCTTCACGCTCGCCTCGTTGCATCCGGCGCCGATCCCTGGTCGCCCTATGACTTTGCTGTCGCCGAGGCCAAGCGGCGGGGGATTGATGTCGAACGGACTGCCGCCGGCGCAGCCGTCCTCAATGGCGGCCGCGCGACTTTCGTCGCCGCCGACGATCTGATTCTTCACGAGAATATGGGCTCTCCGTTCGAGCAAGCTTTCCTCGTGGCGCATGAGATCGGCCATGTCGAGCTGGGCGACGATCCTGGTGGCGAAGCGGCGCCGATGATTGATCCGGCACGCCCGGCCGAGCCCTCACCAGTCGGAATGGATCGGGTTGTCGATTATGGACGCCGGCAACGCCGCGAAGTCCAGATGGACCTGTTCGCGCGCGAACTGCTGCTTCCGCGCACCGTCGCGCGGGCGCTCCATGTCGACCAAGGGCTCGCCGCGTCCGCCATCGCCGCGAAGCTCGGCGCGCCGTTCGAGGTCGTCGCGCAGCAGTTGTTCGATGCTTTGCTGCTGCCGCCCGTGCCTCCCGCCGCGACTGCGGCGCATGTCGAACGGCCGCTCAATCCGCTGCAAGCGGCCGCTGCGGCGCATCGCGGCGAAGCCTATCTGCTTGAGGCGGGGCCTGGCACCGGCAAGACGCAGACGCTGATCGCGCGCGTCGAGGGCCTTCTAGGCGAGGGCGTCGATCCACGGCGCATACTGCTGTTGACCTTTTCGAACAAGGCAGCGGGCGAGATGGCCGAGCGGATCGCGCGCAAGCGGCCCGAGGCTGCGGCCGCGATGTGGATCGGCACGTTCCATGCCTTCGGCCTCGATATCATCCGTCGTTTCCATGCGGAGCTCGGCCTGCCGAAGGACCCGCGGATGATGGACCGGACCGAAGCGGTCGAACTCCTCGAGGGGGAGTTCCCGCGGCTTAGGCTCGCGTACTACCGCAATCTTTACGATCCGACCCAGATCATTGCCGACATGTTGGCCGCCGTATCGCGGGCGAAGGATGAGGTGGTCGACGCCGAAACCTACGCCGCGCTCGCCGACGCCATGCAGGCGAAAGCCCAGGACTCGGATGCGCGCGAGGCGGCGGAACGCGCCGGCGAGGTTGCCCGCGTCTACGCGGCCTACGAACAGCTCAAGCGCAACGCGCATTGCATCGACTTCGGCGATCTTGTCGCCTTGCCGGTGCAACTGCTCGAAAAGGAGGCGGCCATCTGCGCGGCGCTGCAGGCGCAATATGATCATGTCCTGGTGGATGAGTATCAGGACGTGAACCGCAGCAGCGTGCGGCTGCTGAGCGCACTGCGGCCCGACGGCCGCAATCTCTGGATGGTCGGCGACGCCAAGCAGTCGATCTACCGGTTTCGCGGTGCCTCATCCTTCAACATAACCCGGTTCGGCAAGGAGGACTTCGCCGGTGGCAATCGCGGTCGATTGAAGCGTAATTATCGTTCGGTGCCGGAGATTGTCGCCAGCTTCTCCAGTTTCGCGATCACGATGCGCGCCGGCGATGCGGATAGTGGCCTCGACGCGGACCGCGACGCCAATGGACATAGGCCCGAGTTGCGCACGGTCCAGCGCGCCGAGCAGCAGCAGGTCGCCCTGGCCGACGCTATCGAGGAGCTGCGGCGTGACGGCTACGCCTATCGTGACCAGGCGGTCCTGTGCACCGGCAACGAAAAGCTGTCGACGATCGGGCAGGACCTGGAACGGCTCGGCGTGCCGGTCCTCTTCCTGGGAAGTCTGTTCGAGCGGGGTGAGGTCAAGGATCTCCTGGCTCTCCTCTCGATCCTGGTCGATCGGCGCGCCATGGGCCTGGTGCGCATTGCCTGCTGGCGAGACTTCGCCACCTCCTTTGCCGATGTGGTCGCGGTCTTCGACCATCTGCGGGCGGCCGAGCACGCGCCGGCGGGCTGGCTGCGGCATGGCGAGGCGATCCCCGGTTTGAGCGACAGGGGGCGGCAGACCGTTGCCAAGCTCGCGACTGCGCTCGATGGTTTCGATCAGACGGCCTCGCCCTGGACCGTGCTCGCGACGCTGTTGCTCGATCGCACACGCATCGCCGCGCGCCTGGGCGCGTCGGAGGATCTCGCCGACCGCACACGGGGCATCGCGATCTGGCAATTCCTCAACTTTGTGCGGGTACAACCGGCCGGACGCGGGCTGCCCATCACGCGCCTGCTCGATCGTGTGCGCAGGCTCGTGCGGCTCGGCGACGACCGCGACCTGCGCCAATTGCCGGCGGCCGCCCAGCATCTCGACGCCGTGCGGCTGATGACCATCCATGGCGCCAAGGGCCTAGAGTTCGGTGGCGTCCATATTCCTGGGCTTAACAGCGACACGATCCCACGCACGCCGCCGGCGCCGCCCTGTCCGGCGCCCGACGGGATGATCGCGGGGGCGGAGGGCAGTGCGCTGGAGGCGTTCCGCGCAGGTCAGGCCGAGGAGCAGGAGTGCCTATTTTACGTGGCGCAGTCGCGCGCCCGCGATCGCCTGATCCTTTATGCGCCGACCGAGAAGAGTAACGGCCACAACCGACCGCTTTCGCCATTCCTCGACCGTCTCGGGGCGACCTTAACACGCCGTTCGCTCGTGCCGGCACGGCCGCTTCCCGTGGCCGCGGAAGCTCGGGATATCGATTTGGTGGTCGACGGACGGCTGCGGTTAGGCGCCCCGCAGATCGCTCTTTATGAATCCTGCCCGCGTCGCTTCTTCTACACGCATGTCCTGCAGGTCGGCGGCCGGCGAACCGCGACCGCCTTCATGCATCTGCATGAGGCGGTTCGCGTGGTGGTCGAGGCGGTGATCGCGTCGGATGGACCCGTGTCCGAGCAGGCGCTGCAAGATCGCATCGATGCGGCGCTCGCCGGCGAGGGGCTCGGCGAGCACGGCTATCGCGCGGAATTCCGCGATCTGGCGCTGGCAATGCTGCGCTTCTTCCTGGCGAACCGCGCCGAAGCAGTCCCCGAAGCGCCGGTCGCGCTCAGCCTCAGTTTCGGCGGCGAGGAGATCATCGTTCGGCCGGACGAGGTGCTGGTGCGGCCGGACGGCATCCGCGCCGTGCGCCGCATTCGCACGGGTCACATGCGGTCGGCCGAGGGCAAGGATGTCGGCGCGGCGGCGCTGATGCTGGCGGTCAGGCAGTCCTTTCCCGGCGCGGTCGCAGAGCTCGTCCATCTTTCCGACGGCGAGGCACATGCGCTTGCCTTGTCCGATCGGGAGCTGAAGGGGCGCAAGGACAAGCTCGCAAAGTTTCTCGGCGACATCCGCGCCGGACGGTTTCCGGCCGAGGTTTCGTCGCGCACCTGCCCGAACTGCCCGGCCTTCTTCATCTGCGGGCAGACCCCCGACGGCCCCTTGCAAAAAAAGTTCGTCTGACCTTACCGGTCGGCCTCCCTCGCTCCGATTGGACCCTTAGAGCCGCGGCGCTGCCTCGGCCGAACCTAAGGACCCAATCTTATGAACACCGAAGAACTTCTTGATTACGACGATCTCGGCAACGCCCTGCGCGAAGGCCGGGCGTTGCGTCCGGCGCGGGGGTATCGCTTTCTCCTCGCGCAGGGCGATCTCAACTTCCAGTCCCGTGTGGTGAGCGATCCCGTGCCGCTCGGCCGCCAGTTGCTGGAAGCCGCGGCACTCGACCCGCGGGACGGTTACAGCCTCATCGCGATCCTGCCCTCGGGCGATTTCGAGGATGTGAGGCTCAACGAGCCGTTCGACCTGCGTGAGCGCGGCGCCGAGCGGTTCATCGCCTTCCAGACCGACCGCGACTTCAAGCTGACCCTCAACGACCACGAGCTGCTCTGGGGCAAGCCGGTCATCAGCGGCACGGTGCTCTACGGCCTCGCCAAGCCCGGCGAGGGGGAGGCCGTCTTCCTCGAGGTTCCCGGCGGTGAAGATCGCCTGATCGAGCATGGCGAGCTGATCGATCTGGTCCAGCCCGGCATCGAGCGGTTCATCACCGCGCGGCTGACGTTCGAGATCATCGTCAATTCGCGGCCGCGCACGGTGAACGCCCGCACGGTGACGTTCGAACAGATCGTCCAGCTCGCCTTCCCGGGCCAGCACGAACCCAACGTCGTCTTCTCGATGACCTATCGGCACGCGGCGTCGACGCCGCCCGCCGGTGAGCTCGGGGTTGGCGGCTCCGTCGACGTCAAGAAGAAGGGCACGGTGTTCAATGTCACGCGCACTGTTCAGTCGTAATCCGGACCTCAAGCGGCTGCGGGACGAAGGCTACTTCGTCCAGCAGCAGGGCGGGTATCTCGTTATGCGCGAGGTGCCGTATGTCGATGCGCGCCGGGAGGTGCGCATCGGCACCCTCATCTCCAGCCTCACGCTGGCCGGAGATCAGACGCGCCCGCCCGACACCCATGTCATCCACTGGGACGGCGATTTCCCGTGCCACGCCGACGGCAGGCCCATCCAGGGCATCTCGCATGCGGCCGGCGCCTTCGATCTCGGCCACGGCCTGAAGGCGACGCACAGCTTCTCCAGCAAGCCAGACGGCGGCTACTCGGACTACCACCACAAGATGACGAGCTACGCGAATATCCTCGCGGGCCCGGCCGCAGTGCTGAAGTCCGGCGCGACGCCTCGCACCTTCCGCGAACCGGAAGAGGAGGAGGACAGCGTCTTCAACTATGTCGAGACCGCCTCCGACCGTGTCGGGATCGGCGTCCTGACCGAGCGACTCGTCAACGAGCGGGTCGCCATCATCGGCGTCGGGGGGACCGGCGGCTACATCCTGGATTTCGTCGCCAAGACGCCTGTCCGGGAAATCCGGCTGTTCGACAGCGACGAGTTCCTGACCCATAACGCGTTTCGCGCGCCGGGCGCTCCGAGCCTGGAGGAATTGCGGGAAGCGCCCAAGAAGGTCGAATACCTGAAGCGCATCTACAGCCGGATGCACCGGAACATCGTGGCGCACGATGTCGCGCTCGGCGTCGACAACATTCACCTTCTCGACGGCGTCACCTTCGCGTTCCTGTCCCTCGATGCGGGTGACGCTAAGCGGCTGATCGTAGAGAAGCTCGAGGCGATCGGCGCCGCGTTCGTCGATGTTGGCATGGGGCTCGAGCTCGACGAGGGGTCGCTGGGCGGCATCCTGCGCGTCACCGCCAGTACGCCGGAGAAGCGCGATCACGCGCGGCAGCGCATTTCCTTCGTCGGCGGCGGCGCCAAGGACATCTACGCCTCCAACATCCAGGTCGCGGATCTCAACGCCCTGAATGCTGTCCTCGCGGTCGTCAAGTGGAAGAAGATTCGCGGCTTCTACCGCGACCTCGAGCGCGAGCATCACTGCACCTACACCACCGACGGCAACATGCTGATCAACGGGGATCTCGCGTGATACGGCACAAGCGACTCGAACATCGTTTCGTCGAACACATCCCTGAGCGCCTTGAGGCAGGCATTCTCTATGTTTCGATGGAATATGCCACATCAGCCCACAGCTGCTGCTGCGGTTGCGGCGAGGAGGTCGTCGCCCCCTTCACGCCGACGGACTGGAAGATGACGTTCGATGGCGAGACCGTCTCCCTTCGGCCGTCGATCGGCAATTGGACGCTGAAATGCCGGTCACACTATGTGATCGACCGCAGCAAGGTGATCGAGGCCGGCCCCTGGAGTGACGAGCAGGTCGAAGCCGAGCGTCGTCGTGACCGCGCTGCCAAAGCGCGCTTCTACGGGCAGACGCCAGCGATCGAACTTGCCGTTCAGCCCGCTCCCGTCAAGGCGGCTCCCGGCTTCTGGCGCCGCGCCTGGCGTTGGCTATCTGGCAGATCGTGACGATAGGCCCGACGGCAGGTTGCCGTCGGGCTATCCCGCTTCGGAACGCAGCGCAGCCCTAAGAGACAAATCAAGAACATCTATCAGGAGCTTACACGGTCTTCGCCGAAATCCTTGTGCAAGGAATGACCGACACACCATATATTGATGTTAGGCATGGGGCGATCTCCTAGCACGTGCGCGTCTCCACTCATGGTGGTGGGGACGTGGGCGAGCTTCTTGCGACCTCCTCCGGTGCCTGGCGAGGACAGATAGGCATCGAGAAGGAGCGTGGAGAATGGATGCTACCGAATTCAAGCCCGGCGATCTTGTGCGGGTGAAGTCAGGCGGGCCGATCATGACGGTCGAGCAGGTCGGGAAGACGGCCATGCTGGAGGAGGATGCCGTCTGGTGTGTCTGGTTCGAGAAGGTGGGCAACAAGCAGGTCGCGCGGAAAGACACGTTCGCGCCGGTCGTGCTGGAGAAGGCTGAGAAGCCACGAGCCGCGTTCTCCGTCGGCGTCGTTCGGGCGTAGCGTGGTGCCTCATGCCGTTTCGCGGCCTGTTCATCGGCATCGACCGTTATAGCTCGACCGGCATTGATGAGCTGACCTGCGCGCGTCGCGACGCGACGGCGCTGGAGGCACTGTTCTTCGACACGCTGGGCGGCAGCACAGTCTTGCTGGCAGATGCGGAGGCCACGCGGCAGCGGATTGAGGACGCATTTGCCGACCTGGCCGGCTGCGGCCCCGAGGATACGGTGGTGATCGCGTTCTCCGGCCATGGGTCGGAGACACATGAGCTCGTCACCCACGACGCGAATCCAGATGATCTCGCCGGCTCCGCGATCCCGCTCGAGCTGTTGCAGGAATGGTTCTCGCGGATACCGGCAAAGCGCCTGATCCTGTTCCTCGACTGTTGTTTTTCCGGCGGCATTGGGGCGAAGGTTCTGCACGTCGATGCGAAGCCGCGCAGCCTTTTGTCCGCCGAAGCGCGCCTGGCTCAGCTTGGCGGCGCTGGTCGGATCATCTTCACCGCCTCCGCGGCGACCGAGCCCGCCTATGAGCACCGCCGGTTCGGGCACGGCTTTCTGACCCACTTTCTGCTTGAGGCGCTATGTGGCGCCGAGGAAGTCGTGAGCGGCGGCAAGCTCTCGCTCTACCGCCTCCTCGAGCATGTCACGAGCCGCGTCCGGGCGGCCGCGCTGCAGGGCGGCAAAGAGCAGAACCCGACCATGCGCGGGAGCATCGACGGCGATGTCGCGTGGCCCGTGTTCGTGCCGGGCGCTAAGTATCGGGCGGCCTTCCCGGCGCGTCTGCCTGCCAAGGTGACGTCCGATCTTGCCAGCCTCTCGTCGGCCGGTTTCCCCGACGCGCTTGTCACCGCCTGGGCTGGAGCGATCCCGTCCTTGAATGCGCTTCAGATCTCCGCCATCACCGACTTCGGCGTGCTGGACGGCGAGAACCTGGTGGTGTCGGCCCCGACATCCTCGGGCAAGACGATGGTGGGCGAGCTCGCGGCGCTCCGGAACGTGCTGGATCGCAAACGGGCTTTGTTTCTGCTGCCGCTTAAGGCCCTTGTGGCAGACAAGCGGCGGCACTTCGAGAGCGTCTATGGCGGTTTCGGGGTCCGCACGGTGGAAGCGACGGGCGAGACGGACGACATCGCGCCTCTGCTGCGGGGCCAATACGATGTCGGTCTCCTGACCTATGAGAAGTTCGCCGCGATCGCGCTGACATTCCCTCATGTGCTGGCGCAGGTCGGCGCGATCGTGATCGACGAAGCGCAGATGATCGCCGACCGTGGCCGCGGCGCGAATCTGGAGTTCATTTTGACGCTCATCCGGATGCGCCGGCGTGAGGGGATCGAGCCCCAACTGATCGCGCTTTCGGCTGTGATCGGGGACACGAACGGCCTTGAGCAATGGCTCGGCGCGCGGCTCTTGCGGCGCACGGAGCGGCCCGTTCCGCTTGAGGAGGGCTTGTTGCTCGGCACCGGGCATTTCCGCTTTCTTGACCCGGAGAATGGCAATGAGCAGGTTGAGGGGCCGCTCGTTCGGCGTCTTGTCGGCGGCAAAGGATCCAGCCAGGATTGGATCATCCCGCTGGTGCGCAAGCTTGTGGCCGAAGGCCAGCAGGTGATCGTGTTTCGCGAAACCAAGGGCGAAGCCCGCGGCTGCGCCAACTATCTCGCAGAGTCGCTCGGATTGCCTCCGGCTGCCGAGGCGCTGACGCAGATGCCCGGCGGCGATCCCTCGCAGGCCAGCGCCGACTTGCGGAGCGCGCTGGGGCGCGGCGTCGCTTTCCACAACTCGGATCTCGACCGCGAAGAGCGGCGCGTCATCGAGGAAGAATTTCGCCGTAGCGGCTCGGGCCTGCGCGTCATCGCAGCCACGACGACGCTGGCGATGGGCGTGAACACGCCCGCGTCATCGGTCATCATCGCCGGCTTGAATCATCCCGGCGACGAGCCCTATTCGGTAGCCGAATACAAGAACCTAGTCGGTCGCGCGGGAAGGCTTGGCTTCGCCGAGAAGGGAGCTTCGTATCTGCTGGCGCTCGATCCGCGCGCCGAGCATGATCTGTGGTCGCGATACGTGACCGCGGAGCCGGAAGACTTGGTGTCCCGCTTCCTCGACGGTACAACCGACCCACGCTCCCTGATTATCCGCGTCCTAGTCGCGGCACAACGAGCGGCCGGCGAAGGCGTGCCGAGCGAGGAGATTGTCGAATTTCTGGAATCGAGCTTCGGCGCGTTCCAAGCCCGGCGCGCCCATAGCGCGTGGCAGTGGAGCCGGCCGGATCTGCTTTCGGCCCTAGCGGATTTGGAACGCCACGGCCTGGTGCAGAAGAACGCTACAGGCGCGTATGAATTGACCAAGCTGGGCCGTCTCGCTGGCGAAAGCGCGGCAGAGGTCGGGTCCATCGTCGCGCTCGTAGATTGCCTCGGCTCGCTTCAGCCCCAAGAAATCAGCGATCCCGTCCTGATTGCCGCAGCTCAAACGACGGTCGAGGTCGATCAACTCCTTTTTCCGATCAACCGAAAAAGCACGCAGAAAGAGCCTCAGCTATGGCCCAACGAGCTGCAGAGGCAGAATGTGCCGTGGCACGTCCTGAACGCGCTTCAGCGCGGGACAACAGAAGATCATCAGGCGACCCTGCGTGCGAAGAAGGCGGTCGCTTGTCTTTTGTTCGTGTCCGGTCGTGCCATGAGCGAGATCGAGCGCGTGCTGACGCAGTTCGGTGGTGCGTTTGGCGGCGCCGCCGGCCCCATACGCGCGGTCGCAGCGCGGACTTGCGATCTGATGCCGGTCGCGGCTCGCGTCGCCGAGATCCTGCACCCCACGCTCGATCTCGGTGACCGTGTGAGACGTCTGGCGATCCGGTTGACATATGGCGTGCCCAGCGCCGCCGTCGACCTCGCCCAATTCGCTGGAGCCGATTTGCTGCGGGGCGACTATTGCCGCTTGGCCGCCGCGCAGCTCTGTGAGCCCGAACAGATCGACGCCGCAACTGATGACCAAATTCTGGCATGCGTGGACAAGGACAGGCGCAAGCTTGCACTTGTCCGCGATGCGGCGAAGCGCGTTGCCAAGCGTCGGGCCGAAGCGGTGGCGCCTTCCGCCCCGATCCTTGAAGTATATGTGCCCTAAATTGCGCGCAACGGGGGCGTGAGGCGATTGCGTCAGATGCCCCCTCTGCGAGACGTTCCTGCCTCAGAAAGTCTCCAATGCTGGCGGAGCCAATGCGGCAGCGGGCGATCAAGCGGTCGAACGAGACAACGCGCCGCTACGGCTGCGCTCGGTGTGCAGGAGTGTCAGGATGGTCTGCCGGTTCGGAGCAAATGACCTGGTCGCCGATGGCGCCAAACCGAAGATCGTCGATTTCTTCAAAAAGCTTTTTCGACTGCATCGTGGGCGGCGATGAATTGCTCGCCGACCAGTGGCTGATCGCAAGCCTCAAGCTGCCAAGCGACGCTCCTCGTCCTCGGCTTCGTTCCCCGGCTCTCCAACCGCTTTGGTCAGGAAGAGGTCAAGCGCAGCTCGACGAGAATCACGATCCAATGCGTAGGCCGTCTGTTTGAATTCGATCCCCTCGAGTAGCCCTTGGATGTAACCGGAGATCGTGTCGGCGGCCATGATGAGCGCAGTGTCGAGCGTGTGAATGTATTTGCTCGTCACCGAGCCCTTGGAGTGGCCGACGAGCGCCGCGATGGTCACCTCGGTGAAACCGAGATCGTTGGCGATGCTGGCAAAGCTGTGACGCAGGACATGCGGGGTGACGCCGGCGAGCGGACTGTCGCTGAAAATCTGTTCCCAATGGTTCGGGAAGCTGCCGAACGCATGGTCCTCGCCCTGACCTGGGAAGACATAGGTGCCCGCTGCGGTCTTGCGCCGTTCCTCCAGATACTCGACGACGGGCAATCCGATTGGACGAATGGACTCACCTTCCTTGCTGTCCACCAGGCGCATGCAGCTCGCGTCGGTGTCAGCTTCGATCCACATTAGCGAGATCATTTCCGAGCGGCGGCAGCCGGTGAGCGCGATCTGCCGGATGATGTCCACGGTCATGGCGTATTTTTCGTTCGCCGCGGCATCGCGAAGCATTTGCCCGAGGGTGCGATACTCCGCCTCGGTCAGCCTACGATTCCGAACATTGTCCTTGGGCTTCTTGATGCCGTGCGCCGGATTGACCTCTATAATCCCAGCATCGACAGCGTAGGTGAGGATTCCGCCCAATAGGCCGACGGTGCGCGTGGCGGTGCCCGCGCCACCACGAACAATGGCCTTTCCTCGCAGCTTTTTCGTCTTGACGGCGACGCGCGTCTTGCCGGCCATGATGTCCTTCAAGACCTTGTTGATGTCGGCCTTGGTGAGATCCTTGACCCGGCGCGCGCCGATCAGCGGGATGATGTGCCGCTCGATACGGCCAGTGTCGGTGACGATGGTGGTGGGCTTTTTCGGTCGCCCGCCCTTACCCAGAATGAGGCCCGCGTTCAGATCAGCGGTATAGAGGGCGCAAAGCTCCTTGACCGTGATGGCCTTGTGATCGAGCTGACGTTCTTCGGAAGGGTTGTCGCCGCGCGCGACGCGCCCGAGTTGGACCTTCGCTTCTTGCCGGGCTGTCTCCGGCGTCCACACGCCATGCAGGCCGATGGTGTAGCGTCGCGTGCGTCCAACAGCGCGATATTGGATGAGGTAGCTGCGCTTGCCGGAGGCGAACACGCGGAGGCCGAAACCGGGCAGTTCGTCGTCCCAGATAAAATAGTCCTTCTCGCGAACATCGGCAGCGTCCACGATCCGCTTGGTCAGCTTTGCCATGAGGTGTTCCCCTCGCTAGTGAGGGGCTGCTTCCGCGGAAGCACCACGGAAGCAACCGGATGGATATCGGAGCGAAATTCTGGATAGACAGTTCGGCGCGGAAATACGAATTGTCTAGTATCTTCAGTTACATATCGCATTGTAGCGTGCCCTGTCGTGCATTTAGGATAGGCAGGCTAAATTGCTCCGAAGGCAAAGGTCACACGTTCGAATCGTGTCGGGCGCGCCAATAAAATCAGGCACTTAGCTTGATTTCCCCCCAGGACATCAAATATCCATCAAATATGCGTCGCGAACACGGCGATCAATCCGGTCGACCATTAAACGGCCTACGCTTGGGTTTGGTGCTACCTTGAGCAAGAGCGCATCCACTCTACCAAAACCGAAAAAACGGAAGAAGCGCGCGGTTATCACGCGCTCCGAAGCCGTGCGTCGCCTGGGCGCAATGCTGAAGGCCATTCACGCTGACCTAGACATGGTGTTGGCGACCGAGGCCGCGCTTGAGACTGCCAATGCCACTGTAAAGGCGACGCCGGGTGTTAAGCGCCCCGGCGCTCACACCTATAATGTCGTCGTTCAGAGTCTCAGCTTTAATCTAGCCATGTCCTTGGCTCGGCTTTTCGATGAAGGGGCGAAACGTTTCAAACCCAATCAGCGCGATCTCGCCTCAATCCCTCTCATCGTCAGGCTGCTGCGACAAAAACGCTGCCAGGACGCTTTAGGACGAGAAGCGAGAGAGTGGATTCCGCACATGCCGCGGCTTGCCGATCAGCAAGAAGCCGCCTGCCGCAAGGCGGCCGCAGATGCCATCGCGGCGTATGATGCCGTGCGCAGAGATCCCAAAGGCAGGCGTGGTATCCGCCGCCTCCATGATATGCGTAACAAGGTGCTGGCGCACAGCTTCATGGAGGAAGTGCTTATCGCCATGCCTACCTACAATGAGCTTTTCCGTCTTGCTGATGCGGCTCAGGAGGTCGTGTCGGGAGCTCTTTTCGCTATTGATGGGCAAAATGCTGATCTCTCTAATATCGAGGAAATCTACCGCGACCATGGCGAGGAGTTCTGGGAGCATGCGCTGCGTGCCCCTGTCGCCAAACCATAAGCCGGGCCTTGATTCAAAGGAGCAAGCGGGAGAGTTCCAACATGAATCTACAAGCTGAAATCGCCCGCATAGAACGCCGGCAGGCGGAAGTGCGCGCGTTCGTGGATGAACGCTGTGCGTTGTCTCGGGCGGTCCTCGAGAGGGTGCCGCATATGCACCATGGCTCGCCGCCATGGGTATTCGCAGCCGGCGGAGTGCTCGCTGCCATTCTGCTGATCGGATACGGCGCTCTGCTCGCTAAATTGGCGACATAGGCACAGATCGATTACGAGCGGAGCCACGCAACTGCCCGCGAGCGTTTGAATGACGCTCAGCGTGAAGTCTCGTCTGTCTGAGCGACGGGAGCTTGCCGGGAACGGCGGCTAGCGGCGACAGCGTGCGCAAACTGCAGCACGGACGCAGAGAAGCCCTCAAAGCCCTCGTCGCCTGATAGGAACTTCAACACCTGCGGGCACCGGCCAAGCGGGCCTCACTCGCCATCGATAGGATCCCCAAGCGCTGAGGTAAGGACTGCTTGCGACTGCCTTTGTCGAGACGATGGCGTACGAACCTTCGACCATTCATCCTCGTGACGAAATCCGTTAGCAGCAGCGGCGATCAACTCACCGACCGAATGCCCACCATACAGGATCCCGCTTCTCCACTCGTCTCCCGATGCATCCATATCGTCACGAAAGCGCTTCAGAGCATTCGAAGCAAAAACAAGGAGCAGGCCGGGATAAAGGTATTGGCCCGAAATTGCCGCCCCTTCCTCTCCATAGTGCGCGTGCCAAGCTTCAAGGAACTCGGGCGAATGAGGCTGCCGGCTCATGCCACCCTTGCCAGCTTCCTTCCTAAAGGCAGCCTCAAGGCGGTCGTCCGCCTCCCTTCTACGAACAGCCATAAGCTCAGCAAGTGAATACAGGTGCGCCAAGTGCGGGGTGTTGTGGCGCCAGGTCTCAACCAACCGATAGAGCGCGTTATAGACGACATCACCAATCATGATGTCGCAGTCTTTAGTCATGGCAAGGTCGCCATAACTAACGTGAAATCGCCGGGCGCCTTAAGAATTTCAAGGTCGTACCGCTCGACAGTTGCCTTATACACCGGCGATGAAATAGCGGGGGCGCACATATGATTCTCTTCAGCGATTGTCACTTGCTATGAAGAAGTCGACTACGGCTTACTCAACTGCTCCAACGCGAAGCACGGCCCTATGATAAATTGCCCAATCTACCTTAGCGATAGCGATGCTCTTTGTTCCAAGTTCCAGACGGGGCGCGATGCGGCTGGCTATGATTGTGAAGCTTGCGGCAAATTCATCCTCACCGGCTCAGCGGAAGCTGGATATTTCGATGGCGCTGTACAATGGACGCCCATGCAGCGCTGGGCGCTGTCGCATCGACTCGCGACGTCTCGCAATGACGGTGCTCTATCAGTCCTGACGTCCGATCTCATTCAGCGGCTGATACCGGACCTTCGGACCCCAAATCCCCCCGCGCAAATGGTGAATCTCATTCGTCTGATCGGGGACCATGAAAGCGAAACGGGCACACCGTTCCCTATAATCGATCCCGCCATTGTGTCGCGCGTCGGCTGCACGGGTCCCCTCGCCTGGCGCCAAATCAAGGGCGAAATGTCGGACCGCGGCCTTTGGCGGCTCTGGTCCAATGTTCGAGCGACTAGGGGCGGCACTCAAATTCTAATTGATGGCGCCTCGCTTACCCTCAAGGTTTGGGAAATCTACGAGAAAGAAAAAAGAGGACATATTGTCGGTAGCTATGGTTTCATGGCAATGAAATTTAACGATCCCGAGTTGGAAACGCTTTTAAAGGAAACTATTCGGCCGTCCATCAAAGCAGCAACTGGCTACGGCGTTATAGATCTACGCGATGTGGCGCGCGCCGGAGTTATCGACAACCTACTTCGTGAGAAAATCCGGGACTCCGCATTTATTTTGGCCGATCTTACACATGAAAATGCAGGCGCCTATTGGGAATCCGGCTATGCTGAAGGTTTGGGCAAGCCCGTGATCTACCTTTGCGAGCAGCAAAAATTTGCGGACGCGAAAACGCATTTCGACACAAACCATTGTACAACCGTGATGTGGAGCAGCGCCGATTTAGGCCTCGTGGACAAAGCTTGACCTGAGACACGCGGATTGATTCAAGGCTTCTTTTTGGAGGAAGCCTTGGGCGAGCGGATCGGTCTGACGGACGAGGAATGGGCGTTGATTGGGCCTTTGCTGCC
>NZ_JACXWY010000027.1:0-46886 GCF_014764685.1 Allobosea spartocytisi | reverse complement strand
CAGAAACCCCTCTCCCGGATGGGAGAGGGGTAGGGGTGAGGGAAGGACGGAAAACCCGCTCCTCGCAACAGTAACCGCAGCAGCGGAGAGCGCAGAGTAAGGGTGATCGCCGGCAGGCCCTCACCCCTGCCCCTCTCCCATCCGGGAGAGGGGTTCCCCGCGCCCCTCCTTTATCCCGCGATGCGATCGAAATCCGCGACCGCGCGCGTCGCCTGGCGAAGCTGGTTGAGCAGCTTCAGGCGGTTGGCACGCTGGGCCGGATCGGGATCGTTCACCGTGACCTTGTCGAAGAAGGCATCGACCGCCGGACGCAATTCGGCGAGCGCGGCCATGGCGCCCTCGTAATCCTCGGCGGCGACGGCGGCTTCGGCCTTCGGCGTCGCCTGCGCCAGCGCGACGGCGAGCGCCTTCTCCTCGATCAGGCCGGCATCGGCGATGAGCTGAAGATCGGCAGCGCCGGCGAAAGCACCCTCCCCGTCCTTCTTCTCCTCGGCCTTGAGGATGTTGGCGGCGCGCTTGTAGCCCGCGAGCAGGTTCCGGCCGTCCTCGGTGTCGAGGAAGCGGCCGAGTGCGGCGACACGCAGGGTGATGAGGAGGAGGTCGTCATTGGCCGAAGCGCCCTCGCCTAGCACAGCATCGACGAGATCATGCCGCGCGCCCTGATCGCGAAGCATGACCTTCAGGCGGTCGTGGAAGAAGGAGAGGAGGTCGGCATCCTTGACGACCTTAATCAGCGGCAGCCTCACCCCATTCTCAACCACCAGCCGGATTACACCCAGCGCCGCACGGCGCAGCGCATAGGGGTCCTTGCTGCCGGTCGGCTTCTCGTCGATGGCCCAGAAGCCGACGAGGGTGTCGAGCTTGTCGGCCAGCGCCACCGCCGCCGAAACCGGGTCGCTCGGCACGCGATCCGAGGGCCCGAGCGGCTTGTAGTGCTCCTCGACCGCCGCGGCGACCGAGGCGTCCTCGCCCTGCAGCTCGGCATATTTCCGGCCCATCAGGCCCTGCAATTCCGGGAACTCGCCGACCATCTCGGTCGGCAGATCGGCCTTGGCGAGCTTGGCGGCGCGCTCGGCCTTTTCGGGATCGGCGCCGACGATCGGGGCCAGCTCCTTCGCCAGCGCGGCGATGCGCTGGACGCGCTCGCCTTGCGTGCCGAGCTTGGCGTGGAAGACGACGCCGAGCTTGTCGAGCTTGGCCATGCGCTGGTCGAGCGGTTTTGCGAGATCGAGGCCGAACTTCTCGGCGCTCTCCTTGAGCGTATCGAGGTCCGGCAGCGAGCCGCGATCGGTCTGCCAGAAATAGGCGGCGTCGGAGAGGCGGGCGCGCACGACGCGGCCATTGCCGGCGGTGATCGCCACGCCGCCATCGCTGGCGACGAGGTTCGAGACCAGGATGAAGCGGTTGGCGAGGTTGCCCGTCGCGGGATCGCGCAGCACGAAGCATTTCTGGTTCGCGCGGATGGTGGCGCGGATCGCTTCGCCGGGGATGTCGAGGAAACGCTCCTCGAAGGAGCCCATCAGCACCACCGGCCATTCGACGAGGCCCGCAACCTCCTCCAGCAACCCCTCATCCTCGATCAGCTCCAGCCCCTGCGCGAAGGCGAGGTTCTTGGCATCGGTGAGGATGATCTCCTTGCGGCGGTCGGCATCGAGCACGACCTTGGCTTTCTCAAGCGAAGAGACGTAGTCGTCCAGGCGCCGCACCGTGATCGGACCGGGCGCGAGGAAGCGATGGCCATGGGTGACGTTGCCCGAGACGATGCCGTCGACTTCGAAGGGCACGATCTCGGTGTCCTCGGTCTCGGCGCCGAAGGTGCAGAGGATCGAATGCAGCGGGCGTACCCAGCGCAGGCTGGCGCCGGCGGCCGAGGCCTTGCCCCAGCGCATCGATTTCGGCCAGGGGAAGGCGCGGATCACGGCCGGGACGATCTCGGCGATGGCCGCAAGCGTTTCCTGGCCGGGCTTCTCGATGATGGCGACGTAGGAATCGCCCTTCTTCGGATCGCTGACGATGGTGGCCTGATCGAGCGAGGCCAGCCCGGCAGCCTTGAGGAAGCCCTGCACGGCGGCGTCGGGCGCGCCGACGCGCGGACCTTTCCGCTCCTCGCGCACATCGCGGCCGCGCACCGGCAGGCCGGCGACATGCAGCGTGAGACGCCTCGGCGTGACGAAGGCCTTCGCGCCCTCATAGAGCAGGCCGCGCTCGACAAGCGCATCGGTGACGAGCTTCTTCAGGTCGTCAGCCGCCTTGCGCTGCATGCGCGCGGGGATTTCTTCCGAGAACAGTTCAAGCAGAAGATCGGGCATCAGTTCGCTCCCCCGCCGGCGGTCTTCAGCCAGGCCGCGCCGCAGGCCTTGGCGAGCTCGCGCACGCGCAGGATGTAGCTCTGACGCTCGGTGACCGAGATCACGCCGCGCGCATCGAGCAGGTTGAAGATGTGGCTGGCCTTGATGCACTGGTCATAGGCCGGCAGAGCAAGTTCATGGCGGGGCTGGTTGGCGCCGGCAGCCGGCTCACCGGCGGCGAGCAGGGCCTTGCATTCGGCCTCCGCATCCGAGAAGTGCCGGAACAGCATCTCGGTATTGGCATGCTCGAAATTGTGCCGGGAGTATTCCTGCTCGGCTTGCAGGAAGACGTCGCCATAGGAGATGCGATCCTCGCCATCGAGGCCGTTGAAGTTGAGATCGTAGACGTTTTCGACGCCCTGGACATACATCGCCAGCCGTTCGAGCCCGTAGGTCAATTCACCCGCGACCGGGGCGCATTCAACGCCCGCGACCTGCTGGAAATAGGTGAACTGGCTGACTTCCATGCCGTCGCACCAGCATTCCCAGCCGAGGCCCCAGGCGCCCAAGGTCGGGCTCTCCCAATCGTCCTCGACGAAGCGCACGTCATGCAGGCCGAGATCGACGCCAATGGCGCGCAGCGAGTCGAGATAGAGCTGCTGCAGATCCGGCGGCGACGGCTTCAGGATGACCTGGAACTGGTAGTAATGCTGCAAGCGGTTGGGGTTCTCGCCATAGCGGCCATCCTTGGGGCGGCGCGAAGGCTGGACGTAAGCCGCCTTCCACGGCTTCGGCCCGAGCGCGCGCAGGGTCGTCGCCGGATGGAAGGTGCCGGCGCCGACCTCCATGTCGTAGGGCTGCAGCACCACGCAACCTCGCTCGGCCCAGAAGCGCTGCAGCGTCAGCAGCAGCCCCTGGAAGGAGCGGGTCGGGTCCAGCGCCGGGGACGGCGCGGCGGGCGAATGCTGGGCGAGGGCGGACAAGGGCGAAAAGCCTTCCGAAAACGCGGATGAGTGCGGCGTGATTAGGGGTTCGCGCCCGGCGCGGTCAAGCCAAAGCGACCAAACGGGACCGGAACCGGCGCCGGACAGCTTTCGTTCATATGCGGAGGATTATGACTTGGGCCATCCGCACGGTCCGCGGCGTTCGGGGTGAGCGTTTGAGCCGGGCCGGCGGGCTATAGACAGCAGGAGTTCTACAATGCTGACCCATCGTATCGTTGCCGCCACCTTCGGCGCTCTCACCCTCGCCGCTTCCGCTTTCGCCGCTGTTCCGGCCTCGGCCGCGCCGGTTGCCTCCCCCGTCGCCGCCGCGCCGCTCCAGGCCGCACCGGCAGGCGATCTGCTGCAGCAGGCGCAGTATTATGGTCCGCGCCGCTATTACGGCCGCCCCTATTATCGCCCGCGCTGCTTCTGGGCGAACCGTCGCGTCTGGAACGGCTGGCGCTGGGTCATCCGGCCGGTGCGCGTCTGCCGCTGAGACCGACGCAATGCGGCCATAATCAGCCGCTGAATGAAGGCAGGATGAACGGCGCGGTTTCGCGCCGTTCAGGTTTCAAGGGTTAAGTTTCAGTCCAAGATCGGTGCCAGCTTTCGCAAGTTCACCCGGCCGACACCGTCTCACGGAGGATTTCATGTTCAGAACCATGCTTCTTTCCGCGATGGCGGCAGGCACGCTGGGCCTGGCCGCTCTGAGCGCCGCCCCGGCCTCCGCCGCGCCCGTCGCCGCCGCGCCGCTGGTCGATGCGACCGGCGGGATGGTCCAGCAGGCGCAGTACTATTACGGACCGCGCCGCTATTACGGCCCGCGCCGCTACTATGGACCGCGCTATTACGGGCCGCGCCGGTATTATGGCCCGCGCTACTATGCGCCGCCGCTCTTCGCGCCGCCGGTCTACGGGCCGCGCTATTTCTACGGCCCACGTTACTGGTAGCGTCAGCCCAGCTTAGCCCGCCCGCGATGGACGGCGTCGCTCAGCGCGGTTAGCCGCCCATCCGGACCATTGATGACGAAAGCCGGCAGCAACTCTGCCGGCTTTCTGCTGTTCAGGACAGCCGTGACGATGACGCGAATCGCCGGGCGCTCGGCGAAGGCATGGACCGGCCGGATGGCGAGCGCGCCGAAGCCGATTTCGAGGCCGGCGAGCAATTCCGGCAAGGCCTCGGCGCGATGGATGATCGCGATCAGCCCGCCCGGCTTCAGCAGGCGCCTGGCGGTGCGCAGCCAGATTGCCAGATCGCCCTCGGCGACATGGGCGGCCTTGCGATTCGGCACCGGCGACGCCCGCGTACCGCCGGGTGGATAGAAGGGCGGGTTCATCGCGACAGCATCGTATGACCCTGACGCGAGGCCGAGCCCGGTGAGTTTCCCCGCCGGAGCGCCGACATCGGCCGCGACGACAGAGATCCTGCCCTCCATGCCGTTCAGCGCCGCGTTGCCGGCCGCCAGCCCCGCCAGTTCCGGGTCGCGCTCCAGCAGCGTGACGCCAAGCTCCGGCTGCGCCAGCGCCGCAGCGAGCCCCACCGTCCCGACGCCTGCTCCGATGTCGAGGAGCCGGCCCGCCCCAAGCTCCGGCAGGACGGCCGCGAGCAGCACCGCGTCGCTGCCGGCGCGATGCCCCTTGCGCGGCTGGCGCAGAAGGAGCCGCCCGTCGAGCAGGCGATCCTCGACGATCTCGCCGAGGCCGGCGGGCGCTTTCGCCTCACTCATCGCGCAGCTCGGCGCCATAGCCCGCATCGATCAACAATGCGCGAGCGCGCCTGCGATCCTGGTCGCGCACCAGCAGCCGGCGCGGGAAGGCGCCGATCATGCCTTCCAGCGCGCTGATGTGCTGGTCGGCGATCAGGCAATCGAGATTGGCCGCGCTCAGGAGCGCTTCGAGGGCGCCGAGCAGGATCAGATCATTGGTGCGGACGAGTTCATGCATGCCGCCATGGAGCCGAAGCGCCGGGTCCGGCGCAAGCACCCTGTGGCCCCACTGCGGCGACGCGGTGCAATTGCGGGGGCTGGCGTCCCATGCAACGGTTGTGGCATGGCTCCGGGCGCGCCGCCCGGCGCGAGTGGTTTGGCTGGAGTTCAGTCCATTGGGTGTCGTCGTATCCTTCGAGGAACGGGAATCGGGCCAGCGCGGCATCGAGCCGCTGGTGGCGTTGACGCGTGAGGACATGGAGCGCGTCAACGCGATGATCCTGTCGCGGACCGGCTCGGACGTGACGATGATCCCGGAGGTCGCCAACCATCTGATCTCCTCCGGCGGCAAGCGCCTGCGGCCGATGCTGACGCTGGCGATGGCCGATCTCTGCGGCTACCAGGGCGAAGGCCAGGTCAAGCTCGCGGCCTCCGTCGAGTTCATGCACACGGCCACGCTGCTGCATGACGACGTCGTCGACGAGAGCGACATGCGCCGCGGCAAGCTCGCCGCCCGCATGCTCTGGGGCAACGAGGCGAGCGTGTTGGTCGGCGACTTCCTGCTCGGCCAGGCCTTCAAGATGATGGTCGAGGTCGGCTCGTTGCGCGCGCTCGACATTCTCTCGACGGCGGCCGCCGTGATCGCCGAGGGCGAGGTGCTGCAGCTTTCCGTCGCCAAGAACACCGAGACGACGGAGGACGAATATCTCTCCGTGATTCGCGGCAAGACCGCCGAGCTCTTCGCCGCTGCCTGCGAGGTCGGGCCGGTGATCGCGGGCTCCTCCAAGGCGAACGAGGCGGCCTGCCGCAGCTACGGGCTCAATCTTGGCATCGCCTTCCAGCTCATCGACGACGCGCTGGACTATGGCGGGGTCGCCGCCAAGCTCGGCAAGAACACCGGCGACGATTTCCGCGAGGGCAAGATCACGCTGCCTGTGGTGCTCTCCTTCCGCCGCGGCAGCAGCGAGGAGCGCGCCTTCTGGAAGCGCACCCTGCAGGACGGCGCGATCGAGGACGGCGATCTCGAGCAGGCGCAGACGCTGATGCGCAAGCACAAGGCGCTGGAGGACACGATCGAGCGCGCGCGCCACTATGCCAAGATGGCGAAGGATGCGCTCGGCCTCTTCCCGGCCTCGCCGATGAAGCAGGCGCTCAATGACGCCGTCGATTTCTGCATCGCACGGGCGCATTGAAGCCGCGGGTCGAGCCATCGATGGCAGATCCGGCGTCCGACGCGAAACCGGAAATCGCGACCCTATCGTCGAGAGTCGTCTACGCAAACCGTTGGATGACGGTTCGCGAGGATGCCATCCAGCGGCAGGATGGGTCGCACGGCATCTATGGCGTCGTCGAGAAAGTTGATTTTGTCGCCATCATCCCGGTCGAACCGGATGGCAGCATTCACCTGGTCGAGCAGTATCGCTACCCCGTCGGCGCGCGCTTTTGGGAGCTACCGCAAGGCTCCTGGGAGCTGAGTCCGCAGGCAGATCCCGTGAGTGTCGCTCGCGGCGAACTGCGCGAGGAAACCGGCCTCCACGCCGAAGACATGGTCAAGCTCGGCTATCTGTTCGAATGCTATGGCTATTCCAATCAGGGCTGTCATCTCTTTCTCGCCCGCCGGCTCCGCTACGAAGGCAGCGATCTCGATCTCGAAGAGCAAGGCCTCGTTTGCCGCCGCTTCACAGCCAGCGAAGTCGTCGCGATGATCGAGAGCGGTCGGATCAGGGATGCGACGACCGTCGCCGCGATCGGTCTCATGATGATGAAAGGTTTGTTCCCGCAAGGCAGCGGCGGTACCGACTGAACCGAAGCCAAAAGGGGCGCCTGTTTCTCTAATCCGGGGCTTCCCTCTGGCCATGCGCAGGCATAGCGTGATGGCTGTGGGAAACGCTTAGGCCGGAGAATGGCCATGTCGGCATCGTCGCAACGCCAGTCGCAGATCTGGTCCGTCGTCCGCGTCTCGAGTGGCAACTTCCTCGAAATGTACGACTTCTTCGTCTTCGGCTATTACGCCGCGGCGATCGGCAAGGCGTTCTTCCCGTCCGGCAGCGAGTTCGCACAGCTCATGGCGGCGTTCATGACCTTCGGCGCGGGCTTCCTGATGCGCCCGCTCGGCGCCATCGTGCTCGGCAGCTATATCGATCATCACGGCCGCCGCGCCGGGCTGCTCCTCACCCTGATGCTGATGGCCTTCGGCACTCTCACCATCGCGCTCGCGCCGACCTACGCCTCCATCGGCATCCTGGCGCCGATCATCGTCGTGATCGGGCGGCTGGTGCAGGGCTTCTCGGCCGGCGTCGAGCTCGGCGGCGTCTCGGTCTATCTCTCGGAGATCGCGACGCCCGGCAACAAGGGCTTCTATGTGAGCTGGCAGTCGGGCAGCCAGCAGGTCGCGGTGATCTTCGTGGCGCTGCTCGGCGTCTGGCTCGCCACCATCCTGCCGCCCGAGACCATGACGGAATGGGGCTGGCGCATCCCGTTCCTGGTCGGCTGCCTGATCGTGCCGTTGATCTTCCTGCTGCGCCGCTCGATGCAGGAGACCGAGGAATTCGCCGAGCGCAAGCGCAGCGCGAGCCATCCGACGCCCGGCCAGATCATCCGGATGCTGGCGACGCATTGGCAGACCGTGCTGGTCGGCATGCTGCTGGTGACGATGACGACGGTGTCCTTCTACTTCATCACCGCCTACACCCCGACCTTCGGCAAGGAGGTGCTGAAGCTCTCCAGCATCGACAGCCTGCTGGTGACGCTCTGCGTCGGCATCTCCAACCTGTTCTGGCTGCCGGTGATGGGGGCGCTATCCGACCGGGTCGGCCGCAAGCCGCTTCTCATCGCCTTCACCGCCCTGCTCTTCGTCAGCGCCTATCCGGCCCTGTCCTGGCTGGTTTCGCAGCCCTCCTTCGCGCGGCTGCTGATGGTCGAGCTGTGGCTCTCCTTCATCTATGCCAGCTATAACGGCGCGATGGTGGTGGCACTGACCGAGATCATTCCGGTCGAATTGCGCACGACCGGCTTCTCGGTCGCTTACAGCCTCGCGACCGCGTTGTTCGGCGGCTTCACCCCGGCGGTCAGCACCTATCTGATCGAGGCGACCGGCAACCGGGCCGTGGCGGGCCTCTGGCTGATGTTCGCGGCGGCCTGCGGCTTCGTCGCCACGCTCATCGCCTATCGCCGGCGCAGCGTGCCGACCTCCGTGGTCAGCGCAGCAGCGTCGCCCTGACCCACCATTCGGGGCGCTGCCTCGCCAGCGCCTTCGCGGCTGCGGCACTGGCAACGCAATCGTCGAACAGGGCGAAGCAGGTCGCGCCGGAGCCGGACATGCGGACAAGGCGGCTTCCGGGCAGCGCCGCCAGCCGCTCCAGAACCTCGCCGATTTCGGGTGCGATGCGTTGCGCCGGGACGGCAAGGTCGTTGCCGGAGCGTGCCAGCACGGCGCGCAACTCAGCCGCAGAGGTGGGCAGCGCGGGCAAGCCCCCGCCAGCGGCCAAAAGTCGATCGCCGGCCGCCAGCCCCAGCGCGCGAAAAACCCCGACGGTCTCGACCGGCACGCCCGGATTGACCAGTACGGCAAACAAGGAAGGCAGCCGCAGCGCCGGCCCCAGCCTGTCTCCGATGCCGGCCATCAGCCGCGCCCGCGATTCCAGGCAGACGGGAACGTCGGCCCCCACGCCCGCAGCAACCTCACGCAGAGTCGGGTCCGACAGGGCAATGCCGTTCAGCCGTGCGAGCAGGCGCAGCGCCGCGGCCGCATCGGCCGAGCCGCCACCGATGCCCGAAGCCACCGGCAATCGCTTGGTGAGATGAAATGCGCCCGCATGCGTACCCGGAAAGGCCTGACCGAAAGCGCGTGCCGCCCGCAGGACGAGGTTGCGATCATCGGCTTCCAGCCCGGCGGCGCGCGGGCCGGCGATCGTCAGCGAGAGCGACGGGCCGGGGTCGAGCGCAAGCTCGTCGCCGATGCCGGCGAAGGCGACGAGGCTTTCAAGCTCGTGATAGCCGTCCGGACGCCGGCCGAGCACGCGCAGGTCGAGATTGACCTTGGCGCGGGCACGCGTCCGCAAGGGCAGCGCACCGCCGGCAGAGGCGGCCATGGCGAGGCCCCTGCTCTCCGCTCCCGGCTCCATCGCGCGGGGCAGGCGTCAGCCGCCGTCCTTCTTCTGCTCGGCGGGGCTAACCTGCTCGCCCGCATTCGCCGATGGCGTATCCTCCATCCCGCGCTCGATCTTGCGCAGGATGTTCGGCAGATCTTCTGGCTCGGGCTTGAGGTCGCGGGCGTGGTTCCACTGGAACTTCGCCTCGAGCTTGCGGCCGGTCTTCCAGTAGACGTCGCCGAGATGGTCGTTGATGACCGGGTCGGAGGGGCGCAATTCGGCGGCGCGCTCGATCTCCCGCGAGGCGTCCTCGTAGCGGCCGAGGCGATAATAGGCCCAGCCGAGCGAATCGATGATGTAGCCGTCGCGCGGGCGCAATTCGACGGCCCGGCGCAGCATGTCGAGCCCCTCGTCGAGCTTCAGATGCTTGTCGACCAGCGAGTAGCCGAGATAGTTCAGCACCAGCGCCCGCTCGCGGCCGAGCGGATCGGGCAGCAGTTCCAGCGCCTTGCGCAGATCGGCCTCGGCATCGGGCCAGCGGTTGATGCGCTCGCGCGCGATGCCGCGGAAATAGAACAGATCCCAGTTGGCGCGGCCGGGTACGGCGAGCTTGGCGATCGCCTTGTCATAGGTGTCGGCAGCCTCGGCGAACTGCTTGCGCGAGCGATAGATGTTGCCGAGCGCGGCGAGCGCATCGACGTCGTCGGGCCGCTCGCTGATGACCCTGTCGAGATGCTTCACGGCATCGTCGTGCTTGCCGAGGTTCTCCAGCGCGAGCCCGGCCTGGATCTCGGCATTGGGCCGCAGCGGCGAGGTCATCGGCATCTTGTCGTAGACCGCGACCGCATCTTCCGGCTGACGCGAGCGCTCGAGGATGTCGCCAAGCGTCAGGATGGCGAGGTCGTGGCTCGGATCGAGAAAGATCGCCATGCGCAGATAGAGCAGCGCCGCCGCCTCGTCGCCCTGGCGGTTGCCGGCGCTGGCGAGGCCATAGAGCACCTCGGCCGCACCCTGCTGCGGCGTCGCGATCTGGCGCGGCGGAGCTTCCTTCTTCGCGACGAGGGCCATGCCCTCGCGGATGATCGGGTGGTTCGGCAGCAGCCGGTCGAAATCGGCATAGGTTGCGATGGCATCGTCGAAATCGCCGTTGCGGGCCTGGAAACGGGCCCAGAGATCGACGAGGCGCAAGGTCGTCTTCTCGGCGTCGTAGGCGCTCTTCAGGCGCCTCTCGGCCTCCTTCCGGCGCCCGGCCGCATCGAGGATCAAGCCGGCGTGATAGTCGCGGAAGAGATTGTAGGAGGGCTCGCCCTTCAGGCGCTCCAGCGTCTCGACGGCGCGCTTCGAATTGCCCGAGCCGAGATAGGACCAGGCGGACAGCAGCGTCGCGGTGATGTCGGCGGCGCGACCGCGCCCGCCGCGCTGCAGATGGTTGCGCGCGGTCTGGTAGCTCTTCTGCTTGATCGCGCGGATGCCGACGACGAGCTGGGCGAGGCCATTGCTCGGATCGACCTGGATCAGGCGGTCGGCGGCGCGGAAGGCGTCCGGCATCGAGCCGTCGGCCAGGAAGGCGACGAAGGCGCGTTCCAAGAGATCGTTGTTCTGCGGATCTTCCTTGACCGCCTCGCGCAGATAGACGGAAGCCGCACCCAGATCACGCGAGGCGCCGGCCACGATCGCCGCGAGGTAATTGCCTTCGAGGCTGTCGGCGGGCTCAAGCGATTCGGCGGACCGTGGCGTCGCGCCCTGCGCAGCGGCGGCCACCGGCAAGGCCAGGACCAAAGACAATGCAGCAGCCGTGCCGGAGGCACGCACCTTCTTCAAAAATGTCACGACTGCCATTCTCCCTCGGTCCGCCGCCCCGCTGTTCCGGGGCGCTCTTCCAGCGGACCGTGATCGCTCGCGTAGGGGGTCAAGATGGCGGTTTCCGGGCGAGCGGGCAAGCCGGGCCCGGCGCGAATGCGGCACTTTCGTAGCGACCGCGCAACAGTTGCCGAAAACCCGCTCCCCAAAAGGAGCCATGAAGCAATCGCCAGTCTTCGGCGCGGGATATCCGGGCTATATTCCTGCGACCCGCAGATCCGGCGGGCGCTCTATTGGGGGTCATTCCAATGAAAAAGATTGTTCTGAGCTTTGCCGCCGTCGCTCTTCTCGCCGGCTTCGTCGCCGGCTGCGCCACCACCGAGGTGAAGGAAGCCCCGAAGGTCGTGCGCAAGGGCTGATCGCCCCTCGCGTAAAACAAAGGGCGCGCCGCGAGGCGCGCCCTTTTCAGTTGGGGAAGGCCGACAAGCAGCCTCGCCGAGCGATCACATATTCGCGTAGCCCGGCCCGCCGCCGCCCTCGGGCACCGTCCAGGTGATGTTCTGGGCGGGGTCCTTGATGTCGCAGGTCTTGCAGTGGACGCAGTTCTGCGCGTTGATCACGAAGCGCGGATTGCTCTTCGTCTCCGCGTTCTCATAGACGACCTCGTAGACGCCGGCCGGGCAATAGAGCCGCGCCGGTTCGCCATAGAGCGGAAGGTTCTGCGTGATCGGCACCGACAGATCGGTGAGCTTCAGATGGGCCGGCTGGTCCTCCTCGTGATTGGTCGAGGAGAGGAAGACCGAGGAGAGCTTGTCGAAGGAGATCTTGCCGTCCGGCTTCGGATAGCTGATCGGCTTGACCTCGGCGAGCGGCTTCAGCGTGGCGAAGTCCGGCTTGCCGTGCTTCAGCGTGCCGAAAGGCGACCAGCCGAAGAGCTGGTTCAGCCACATGTCGACGCCGCCGAGCCCGATGCCGATGAGCGTGCCGAACTTCGACCAGAGCGGCTTGACGTTGCGGACCGGCTTCAGATCCTTGCCGATGGCGCTGTCGCGCCAGCTCGTCTCGATCTCGACGACCTCGTCATGCTTGCGGCCCGCCTGCAGCGCCGGCACCAGCTTGTCCGCCGCGAGCATGCCCGACAGGATGGCGTTGTGGCTGCCCTTGATGCGGGGAACGTTGACGAAGCCGGCGGCGCAGCCGATCAGCGCTCCGCCCGGGAAGGTCAGCTTCGGCACCGACTGGTAGCCGCCCTCGGTGATGGCGCGCGAGCCATAGGAGAGGCGCTTGGCGCCCTCGAAGACGTCGCGGATCATCGGATGGGTCTTGAAGCGCTGGAACTCGTCGAAGGGCGAGAGCGTCGGGTTCTGGTAGTTCAGATGCACGACGAAGCCGACGGTGACGAGATTGTCGTCGAAATGATAGAGGAAGGAGCCGCCGCCGGTGCCGTTGTCGAGCGGCCAGCCGAAGGAATGCTGGACGCGGCCCTTGTGGAACTTCTCCGGCTTGACCTGCCAGAGCTCCTTCAGGCCGATGCCGTATTTCTGGGGCTCGCGCCCCTCGTCCAGCGCGAATTTCCTGATCGCGATCTTGGAGAGCGAGCCGCGCGCGCCCTCGCCCAAGAGCGTGTAGCGGCCGCGCAGTTCCATGCCGCGGGTGAAGCGCTCGGAAACCGTGCCGTCCTTGGCGATGCCCATGTCGCCGGTGGCGATGCCGGCGACCGAGCCGTCCTCGTTATAGAGCAGCTCGGCGGCGGCGAAGCCGGGATAGATCTCGACGCCGAGCGCCTCGGCACGGGCGGCCAGGAACTTCGTCACCAGCCCGAGCGAGCCGACGAAATTGCCGTGATTGTTCATCAGCGACGGCATGGCGAAATTCGGCAGGCGGATGCCGCTGGGCTCGGTCAGGAAATAGAAGACGTCTTCCTTGACCTCGGTGGTCAGCGGACGCTCCGGATCGTCGCGCCAGTCCGGCACCAGCCGGTCGAGGCCGATCGGGTCGATGACGGCGCCGGAGAGGATATGGGCGCCGACCTCGGCGCCCTTCTCGACGACGACGACGGAGACGGATTCGTCGAGCTGCTTCAGCCGGATCGCAGCGGCCAGGCCCGCAGGGCCAGCGCCGACGATGACGACGTCATAGTCCATGCTCTCGCGCGGTTCGCTCTGCGCTTCCTTCAGATCCATCCCGTCCTCCGCACGCGAAAACGCGCTGCCCAGATAGTTTATATGTAAACTGTTTTGCCCGTTCGTTCAACGACGGGCGCTGATCAGTCTGGAAACCCTCTATCCAAGCCTATGCTCCATTTTGCAACCGCGAACGCTCGCGAAGCGGCTCGACAGGGTATAGGATGAGCCATGAGCTTCTCCGATGCAGTCTCTCCCGACGAGCCGGGTCCCTACGAGCTCCTGAGCTGGTACGCCGAGATGGGCGTGACCGAGGCGCTCGACGAGGAACCGCACGACCATTTCTCCGCGTCCGCGCCGCCGCCCGCGCAGCGTCCGTTCGCCACCCTGGCCGGGCGCGCTCCCGGAGGCGCCCCGCCACCGGCGAGCCGGCCGATCGCGGCCGCCGCCACCGCTCCCGACGATGCGACGCTGACGGCCCGCGCCCTGGCGCGCGAGGCGCATACGCTCGACGAGCTGAGAGCGGCGCTGGCGACGTTCGAGGGCTGCGCGCTCAAGGCCACGGCCAAGAACCTCGTCTTCGCCGACGGCAATCCGGAAGGCCGCGTGATGATGGTCGGCGAGGCGCCGGGGGCCGATGAGGACAGGCTCGGCCTTCCCTTCGTCGGCCGGTCCGGCCAGCTCCTCGACCGCATGCTGGCGGCGATCGGCCTCACGCGGAAGGACGACGTCTATATCGCCAACCTGCTGCCCTGGCGCCCGCCCGGCAACCGCACGCCGACGCCGCAGGAGGTCGCGATCTGCCTGCCCTTCATCCAGCGTCAGATCGAGCTCGCCAACCCCGAGATCCTGGTCTGCATCGGCGGCCCCTCGGCGCAGGGCCTGCTCGGCTTCAAGGGCATCCTGGCCTCGCGCGGCAAATGGGTCGAGTACGACACCGGCTCGCGCCGCATCCGCGCCATGGCGACGCTGCACCCGGCCTATCTCCTGCGCCAGCCTCTGCAGAAGCGCCTGGTCTGGCGCGACCTGCGCGCACTCAAGACGGCGCTTGAGGCGGAGACCTGAGCGGTTGTAAACCGCCGCAGTCACCTCGCGTTCAGCCATCGCCCGCAAAGACAGCTTGAGTTCGCCGTCTCTCTTGGCGAGATTGCGAAGAGTTTCGTCGGGGACCTGACCATGCAGTGGGAAGATTACCGCCAGTCCGACAATCTCGAGGACAGGCGGGGAGGTGGCGGTGGCGGCTTCGCCGGCATGCCCGGCGGTCGCGGCGGCATCGGCATCGGCACGATGGTGGTGCTCGGCCTGCTCGGCTGGGCGCTGGGTATCGACCCGCGCCTGCTGATCGGCGGGGCCGAGATGATCGGCGGCATCGGCGGGCGCGAGCAGACGCCGCAGACGCGCCAGTCCTCCGGCCCGCCGCAGGACCAGATGGGCCGCTTCGTCTCGGCCGTGCTGGCGCAGAACGAGGACGTCTGGACCAAGCTGCTGCCGCAGCAGGCCAACACCCGCTACCAGGCGCCGCAGCTCGTGCTGTTCTCCGGCGTCAACCGCTCCGGCTGCGGCGTGGCGCAGTCGGCGATGGGGCCGTTCTATTGCCCCAACGACCGCAAGGTCTATCTCGACACCTCCTTCTTCCAGGAAATGCAGCGCAAGCTCGGCGGTGGCGGCGACTTCGCCTATGCCTATGTCATCGCCCACGAGGTCGGGCACCATGTCCAGAACCTGATCGGCATTCTGCCGAAAGCGAATCAGCTCCGCGAGCGTTCCTCCGAGCGCGATGCCAATGCGATCTCGGTCAGGATCGAATTGCAGGCGGACTGCTTCGCCGGCGTCTGGGCCCACAACATCCAGGCGATGGGCCGGCTCGACCAGGGCGATATCGAGGAGGCGATCCGCACAGCGTCGGCCATCGGCGACGACAAGCTGCAGAAGGCGGCGCAAGGCGTGGTCGTGCCGGATTCCTTCACGCATGGCTCCTCGGCGCAGCGGACCAAATGGTTCAACACCGGCTTCCAGTCGGGCTCGTTGCAGAGCTGCGATACGTTCAGGAATCAAATCTGACAGAGACAGGAGCGCAAGCCCGATGGCCGGCTTGTGCTCCTGAAGGGCCCCCGATCCGGGGCGCCGGATATGAGCGCTCCGGCTAGACCGGCTTCTTCCCCGCGTGATTCGGGGCCGCGAAGGCGCCCAGCCGCTTCGCGTGGGCCTCGACCAGCGAAAGCCCGAACGCGGTCGGCCGCAGGGCCGGTGCCCGGTCGAAGACCGGGAGGCCTGTGCGGGCCGCGAAGAGGCGCTTGCCATAGCAGATCAGGTGCTCGAGCCCCTGCATCACGAAGGTGATAGCCGGCAGCACCTGCGCGTACATCTCCTCGGCCTGCGCCTCCTCTCCGGCGCGGAAGCGCTCATAGATGCGCACGGCATGATCGATGCAGTCGGGTGCCAGGATGAAGCCGGCGCACCCGGCCCGCAGGCTCTCGATCAGTTCCAGGCCGGCGCGACCGTT
Organism: Allobosea spartocytisi; assembly: GCF_014764685.1. NCBI lineage: Bacteria > Pseudomonadati > Pseudomonadota > Alphaproteobacteria > Hyphomicrobiales > Alloboseaceae > Allobosea > Allobosea spartocytisi. The sequence continues at coordinate 31,174 of NZ_JACXWY010000027.1, read as the reverse complement.
GAAAACGGGCACCTGCCCTTCCGTGAGCTGAATGACGCGCTCGATCTCGACGGCCGATCCCTCGCCCTTGAGCAGGCTGATGTTCGGATATTCGCGGGTCAGCACGCGGATATCCTCGGCCGTCAGGCCGCGCCCGAGAAAGGCGGGCGCGTTCTGGATCGCCACGGGGATCGTGCTCTTCTCGGCCACGCGGCCGAAGAAGCGGATGTATTCGCCGGCCGGGAAGCTCCCGACCGCCGGCGGCTGCAGGATGACCCAGTCGGCTCCCACATTTTCCGCATGGCGCAATTGGGCAACCTGCTCGGCGACCGAATTGCCTGAGATCGTGAAGGCCAGGGGAACCTGCCCGCCAGTATCCTCCGCCACCCAGTCCATGACGGTGCGACGCTCGCCCTCCGAGAGCTTGGCGACCTCCGTCGCCAGACCGAGCGCCGCCATCCCATGGACCCCGGCTGCGAGGCACAGCTCCGTCTGCCGCCTCATGGCGGCGCGATCCAGCGCCTCGTTCTCGTCGAACAGCGCATAGGCGATGGCATGGATGCCATGCAGCGCTGCGGTCTTGCCGGCCGGGATCATGGGGTGCCCCGTCCCGCCCGTGCGAGCCCATCGTCCTGCACGGCATCGATCATCCGACGGCGCGGAGCCAGGACGATGCCCAGCAATCCGCCGATCACCAAAGCGATGGCGACGACCAGGAGCGCGACGTTGAAATTGCCGGTTGCGTCCTTGATCCAGCCGATGACCGGCGGGAGACCCAGCCCGGCCAGGTTCGCCACCGCATTGATCAGCGCGATCGAGACGGCGGCAGCGATGCCGGAGACGTACTCGGTCGTGACCGCCCAGAAGACGGGGATGGCGGCCCAGTTGAGACCGATCGACAGGGCCAGCAGCAGAAAGGCCACTGTCGGCTGGCCCGCGAGCTGGACGGCGACCGCCAGAACCAGACCGGCCAGGACCAGCGGCAAGCCAAGATGGAGCGCCCGCTCGCCGCTCGCATCCGAATGGCGCCCGTTGAAGAACATGAAGATGCAGGCGACGAGAAACGGCACGGCCGAGAGCAGGCCGACCGTCATGTTGCTCTGGCCCGATACCGACTTCACGATCAGCGGCAGGAACAGCGTGATGCCGATGGTGCCGAAGGCCTGCAGCAGCCAGAACAGCGCCAGCAGCCAGACCCTGCCGCTGGTGAAGGCCTGACGCCACCCGGCCGTATGCGACACCGGGGTGGCGGACTGCTCCTGCGCCAGCGTCTTTTCGAGCCAGTCCCGCTCGGCCGGCGCGAGCCAGGCCGCATCCGCGGGCCGGTCGGTCAGGACTTTGAGCGTGACGAAGGCCAGCAACACCGCCGGGATGCCTTCGATCAGGAAAAGCCAGCGCCAGCCCCCCATGCCGTGCCAGCCGTCGAGGCCGAGGAGCAACCCCGACAATGGCAGGCCGATCACCGAGGCGAGCGCCGCACCGATATAGAAGAACGACATGGCATTGGCGCGCTCGCGCGACGGGAACCAGCGCGCCAGGTAATAGATCACGCCGGGGGTGAAGCCGGCTTCCGCCGCACCGAGCAGCAGGCGCATGCCGTAGAGCTGGTTGGCGCTGGTGACGAAGGCCATGCCGGCGGCAATGACGCCCCAGCTCAGCATGATCCGGGCGATCCAGCGGCGAGCACCGACACGGGCCAGCACCATGTTGCTGGGAATTTCGAACAGGATGTAGGTCGCGAAGAAGATGCCGGCCGCCCGGCCATACATCTCGGCGGTGAGGCCGAGCTCGGCATTCATCTGAAGCGCCGCCACCGAAATGTTCGAACGGTCGATATAGGCGATCAGATAAAGCAGCATCAGGAACGGCAGCAGGCGCCAGCCGACCCGCCGCATCGTTTCCGCTCGATTCACAGTCCCTTCGACGGTGGCCATGGCCCAACTCCTCCCGAGTGTTGGTGACCGCGATCTTCTCGCCGCGGCCCTTCAAACATCTGATGTAAAACATATGATGTTTGACCGCAAGCATGTGGGACACGAAGCCCGCTTGCTTGTGACGCAGGACGGCGGCGGCTAAGAAGCCTCCGAACCACATCGCTCGAGGCTCATGACCAACCGCAAGCCCGCCCGGACCAGCAGCGTGGTCGAAAGCCTCGGCATCGAGATCGTCGGCGGCAATCCGCCGCCGGGCGGTGCGCTGGCCGCCGAACCTGCCCTCGAAGCGCGCTTCCAGGTCAGCCGGGGCGTCGTGCGGGAAGCCGTTCGGATCCTCGCGGCAAAGGGGCTGGTCAGCGTGCGCCAGCGCCACGGCACGCATGTGCGCCCGCGCCATGAATGGAGCTGGCTCGACCGCGACCTGATCGGCTGGATCGCCGCCAGCGGAATCAGCCGCGCCGATCTCCTCGCCTTCGCCGAGGCGCGCCGCATCATCGAGCCGGAAGCGGCCGCGCTCGCCGCCACGCGCGCGACCAACGTGCAGCGCGACGCGATCAGCGCAGCCTATGCGGCCATGGTCCGCGACCGCCACGATCCCGCCCGCGCGATCTCAGCCGACAAGGCCTTTCACCTGGCGGTTCTGGACGCCACGCATAATCCCGTCCTGCAAAGCCTTCACGGCGCGATCGACGCGCTGCTCAGCGCAATCTTCGATTTCACCGTGACCGTGTTCGAGGGAAACCTCGACAATCACGGCGCCGTCGCCGCCGCCATCCAGCGCGAAGACGCCGATGCCGCGCGCCAGGCCATGCGCGCCCTGCTGAACTATACGGGCGACTATCTCGAACATCGCTGATGCGTTCGCGCTCCTGCGCAGCCGCCTTGCCGGGCCATTCGCCCCGAGCCAGCTATCCGCTCACGCGCTCCCGCCCCGTCTGCAGCCGCCGCGGCGCATGGCCGAGCCGGCCGGCGAGCACCGCGCCCTTGGGCGCGATCAGGCCCGCACGCAGCCGCCGGCCGCCGAAGGAGATCGCGGCGCGCTCGCGCAAGGAGGCGGCGAAGCCGCGCAGCGGCAGCAGCGCCGGCGCATCGGGCGCGAGCAGGAGATGCCGCTCGACCGCCTGCGCCCAATTGAGCTGCGGCACGTCGCCGGCATCGAGCAGCAGGAGCCAGTCGCCGCGCGCTTCCTTGGCGCCAAGATGCCAGCCTTCGGCGTTGCCCGCGCGCAGATAGCTCGCACCCGTCGCATCGGCGATGCGCGCGAGACCGTCCGCGCCGACGGTGTCGACGACGACGGCATGGCCAAGGAATCCCTCAGCCACCGCCGGGATCAGCACGGCGAAGGTCGCGGCGATGGCTTGCGCCGAGCCGGGCGCACGGATCACGGCTGTGAGCATCTGCAATGTGTATGGCGCAGCGCAACACGTCGCAATCCTGTCACTTGCCTTTTGTTCCTGTTATGTTCACATTCACGACCAATGATGGACGCCGATTCCCGGCGTTCGGCAGGATGGAACAGCCATGCCCCAGGCCAGACCGACTTCCCGGCCGATGCCGACGGCCCTGCCGCTGCGGCGGCAGGATAGCGAGCCGGTGTCCGCCTCCGTGCGAATCGCGCCTGTCGATCCGCTCGCCCATGTCGGCAGCAGCATCGATCCCGAGCGGCGGCGCGGGCGCGGCGCCACGATCAATCCGGGCGGGCGCTACGAGGCCGAACAGCGCGTCGCGGAGGATGACGGCTGGGGCTCGCTCGGCGACTTGCCGGCGTTCAAGACCGAGATCGCCTATGAGAAGGCGCGCAGCATCATCACGCGCAACGATTCGCCGGACATCTCCTTCGACCGTTCGATCAATCCCTATCGCGGCTGCGAGCATGGCTGCGTCTACTGCTTCGCCCGGCCGACCCATGCCTATCTCGGCCTTTCGCCAGGGCTCGACTTCGAGAGCAAGCTGACGGCCAAGCTCGATGCGGCGCAATTGCTGGAGAAGGAGCTCTCCGCTCCCTCCTACCAGCCGCGCACCATCGCCATCGGCACCAACACCGACCCTTACCAGCCGATCGAGAAGAAGCTGCGCATCATGCGCCAGGTGCTGGAGGTTCTGGCCAAGTTCAACCATCCCGTCGGGATCGTCACCAAATCGGCGCTGGTGCAGCGCGACATCGACATCCTCGCGCCGATGGCGGCGAAGGGGCTCGTCAAGGTCGCGCTTTCGGTGACGACGCTCGATCCGAAGGTCGCGCGCGGGATGGAGCCGCGCGCCGCCTCGCCGCCGAAGCGGCTGGAGACGATCCGCAAGCTCTCGGAGGCCGGCATTCCGGTCACGGTGCTGGTGGCGCCGATCGTCCCGGCGATCAACGAGCACGAGATCGAACGCATCCTCGATGCCGCCAAGGCCGCAGGCGCGCAGGAGGCGGGCTATGTGCTGCTCAGGTTGCCGCTGGAGGTGCGCGACATCGTGCAGGAGTGGCTGCTCACCCATCACCCGGACAAGCTGCGCCATGTGATGTCGCTGATCCGCTCGACGCGCGGCGGCAAGGATTACGATTCGCAATGGGGCCAGCGCATGGTCGGTTCCGGCCCCTATGCCTGGATGATCGGCCGGCGCTTCGAGATGGCGGCCGAGCGCATCGGCTTCAACACGGCGCGCAGGCGGCTGCGTACGGATTTGTTCGTCAAGCCGGAGAAGGAGAAGGCGCAGTTGAGCTTGTTCTGACGCGCGAGCAGTGCCGGCCTACTGAATGAAGCCCTCCTTCTCGGGCGAAGCGAAGCGCCGACCCGAGAATCTCTCGCCCGAGAGGATTCCAGAGCCCCCTGCGAGAGATGCTCGGGTTGCGCCCGAGCATGACGGAGGGCGTGCGCTCACGTCGCTCTGGCTCCGAATCGGACTCTGTTGCATAAGCCCGCCATGCCCGCAGACTTCACCCGCGAAACGCTTGCCATCGCCGACGGACGCTGGCCGCTGGCCGGCATCGACGAGGTCGGGCGCGGGCCGCTCGCCGGGCCGGTGGTGGCGGCTGCGGTGATTCTCGATCCCAAGCGCGTGCCGGCCGGGCTCGACGATTCGAAGAAGCTGCCAGCGCCGCTGCGCGAGGAACTCTTCGCGGAGATCATGGAGCGGGCGCTCGCGGTTTCCGTCGCCAGCGCCACCGCGGTCGAGATCGACGCCGTCAACATCCGGCAGGCGACGCTGCTCGCGATGCGCCGGGCCGTGGCGGCGCTGCCGCTGGCGCCGCTGCATGTCCTGGTCGACGGCAACGATCCGCCGGTGCTGGCCTGTTCCTGCGAGGCGATCATTCAGGGCGACGGGGCGGTGGCTTCCATCGCGGCTGCCTCGATCGTCGCCAAGGTGACGCGGGACCGGATGATGGCGCGGCTGTGCCGGCGTTATCCGGCCTATGGCTTCTCCGGACATGTCGGCTACGCGACGCCGCAGCACCGCAAGGCGATCGCCGAGCACGGCCCCTGCCCCGAACACCGTTATTCCTTCGCGCCCGTGAAGGGCGTCTGGTTCCGGTAGGGATCGCCAAGCGTCATCCTCAGGCGAAGCGCAGACCCGAGAATCTCAGGCAAAAAAGGCGCCAGAACCTCCTTCGGCAGGAGATGCCCGGTTCAGGCCCGGGCATGACGTTGGCCGCAGGCCGCAAGCCCATCGAAGCCGCCACCCCCTGCCCCAACGGGAGGTCCGCAGGTTAACGTGCGTTTACGAATTTCTCTTTCTTGCCAATGGCCTAGGCAAAAACTGCAGCCCCAGAATGGGACGCATTTTTTTCAAACCGGAAACCCGGCCTTTACCCTGACTCGCCAGTATCGCCCTCGTTGAAGTTGCGTAACGGTCTTGGCGTCATGGGTATCTCGCGTACCGGGACCGCCAGCGCTCCCGTCCGGATTCAGGTTTCGCGTACCGGACGGCCAGCGCTGGGGGCTCGGATGAAGGCCAAGGGCCTTCACGATCATAACCTCCTCGAACAGGGCGGCATTCCTGCGGCATTGCCGCTGGACCAGGTCATCGTCGGCGACTGCGTCGCGGCGATGAATGCCCTGCCGCCGGGGAGCGTCGATCTCATCTTCGCCGATCCGCCCTATAATCTCCAGCTCGGCGGCGATCTGCGCCGGCCCGACGACAGCCTCGTCGACGCCGTCGACGACGACTGGGACAAGTTCGCCTCCTTCGCCGAATACGACGCCTTCACGAAAGCCTGGCTCGCGGCGGCGCGGCGGGTGCTGAAGCCCGATGGCGCGCTCTGGGTCATCGGCAGCTATCACAACATCTTCCGCGTTGGCGCGATCCTGCAGGATCTCGGCTTCTGGATGCTGAACGACATCGTCTGGCGCAAGGCCAACCCGATGCCGAATTTCCGCGGCCGGCGCTTCACCAACGCGCATGAGACGCTGATCTGGGCGGCTCGCGGCGAGCAATCGAAATACACCTTCCACTATGAGGCGCTGAAGGGCGGCAATGACGACCTTCAGATGCGCTCGGACTGGTATCTGCCGCTCTGCACCGGCGATGAGCGCCTGAAGGGCGCCGACGGCGCCAAGGTGCATCCGACGCAGAAGCCCGAGGCGCTGCTTGCCCGCGTGCTGCTCTCGGCCTCCAATCCCGGCGACGTGATCCTCGACCCCTTCTTCGGAACGGGCACGACGGGTGCCGTCGCCAAGGCGCTGGGCCGCCATTTCATCGGGCTCGAGCGCGAAGCCGTCTATGCGAAGGCTGCGCGCGAGCGGATCGCGGCGGTGAAGCCGCTGCCGCCTGAAGCCTTCGCCACCGCGCCGTCGAAGCGCAGCGAGCCGCGCGTGCCCTTCCTCAGCCTGGTCGAGGCCGGGCTGGTCAAGGCGGGCGAGACCGTCATCGACGACAAACGCCGCCACAGCGCCGTCATCCGCGCCGACGGCACGCTGTCGGTCGGCCCCGCCATCGGCTCGATCCACAAGGTCGGCGCGCTGGTGCAGGGCCTGCCGAGCTGCAATGGCTGGACCTTCTGGCATGTCGAGCGGGAGGGCAAGCTGATGCTGCTCGACATGCTGCGCGGCGAGATCAGGGCGCAGATGGCGGCGGCCTGAGCCGATCGCCGGCACGGTTCATGCTTATCCCTGCCCTACCGGCAGGAGACCGCTCATGGCCCCCGTCACACTCGACCTCGCCACTCTCGCGGCCTTCGCCGCGGCGTTCTTCGTCTTCGCGGCAAGCCCGGGCCCCGACAACATGACGATCGTGGCGCGCACGCTCTCGCATGGAGCGGCTTCGGGCATCGCCTATGGTCTGGGCACCGTGGCCGGAATCCTGATCTTCCTGATCCTCGCCGCCTTCGGCCTGTCGCTGCTGGCTGCCGAGATGGGCACTGCGATGACGGTCCTTCGCTATGTCGGAGCGGCCTATCTCGTGGTGATGGGAATCATGCTCTGGCGCGCCGATCCGGTCCTGCCGGGTTCCGGCGGGGAGACGGAGCGGCGCGGGCTCGTGCCGGTCTTCCTGACGGGGGTCGCGCTCAATCTCGGCAACCCCAAGATGCCGCTGTTCTATCTGGCACTGTTGCCGCATGTGGTCGGCCCGCAGCTAACGCTCTCGCAGGTGGCGGTGCTGGCCGGCGTCATCCTGCTGGTCGAGGCGGTGGTGATCGGTGGACATGTCCTGCTCGCCGGCCGGGCGCGGCGCTGGCTGCGCACCCCGGCCGCCGTGAAAAGGATGAACCGCGCCGCAGGCGGCGTGATGATCGGCACCGGCGCCGTGGTGGCCGTCACGCGCTGAGGCCGGTGGGCTTCACGCCGGCCGCGGCCAGCACCTTAACCATCACGCCCGACAGAGGCTCTTCGGCGAGCCGGCCCAGCGGCGTGAAGCGCATGCCCGCAGGCGCCGGGGTCTTCGCCGGCACGGCCCCGGTGAAGACCGTCAGCTCCAGCGGAAAATGCGTGAAGACGTGCCGGACGGGCTGCGGCACTTCCGTCCAGCGCAGCGGCAGCGGGGCGTCCTGCGCGGCCCCGTCGAGCTCGTAATCGGCACGCCATTCGCTTGTCGGCACTTCGGCCATGCCGCCGAGCAGGCCCTTGGCCGGTCGCGTGCGCAAAAGGATCGCACCATCGGCGCGGGTCAGCACGAAGGCGGCGCCATAGCGCGTCTGCCCCGCCTTCTTCTTCGCCTTGCGCGGAAAACTCTCCTGCGTGCCTTCGATCCGCGCCCGGCAGGGCTCGCGCCAGGGGCAGAGGCCGCAGGCCGGATTGCGCGGGGTGCAGATGGTGGCGCCGAGATCCATCAGGGCCTGCGCGAAATCGCCGGGCCGGCCGGCCGGCAACAGCGCCAGCACCTTTTCGCGGATCAATGGCCGCGCGCCCGGCAATTCGTCCGCGATGGCGAAAAGCCGGGTGATCACCCGTTCGACATTGCCGTCCACGGCCGCCGCCGGCCGGTCGAAGGCGATCGCCGCGACGGCGCCGGCCGTATAGGCGCCGATGCCGGGCAGCGCGCGCAAGCCCTCCTCCGTGTCCGGGAAACGGCCGGCGTGATTCTCCATCACCGCCTTCGCGCAGGCATGGAGATTGCGGGCGCGGGAATAATAGCCGAGCCCCGCCCAGGCCTGCATGACCTCTTCCGAGGGCGCCCGAGCCAGAGCCTGCACGGTCGGAAACCGCGCCATGAAGCGCTCGTAATAGGGCTTCACCGCCGTAACCGTTGTCTGCTGCAGCATGATCTCGGAGGCCCAGACGCGGTAGGGATCGGGCCGCTCGCCCGCCTCCGCGCGCCAGGGCAAGGCGCGGCGATGCCGGTCGTACCAGGCGAGCAGATCGGCGGCGCGGGGCATCGGAACTGAGGCGTCCATCCAGCCGGTTTAGCGCGTGGCGACGAGGCTGCGAAGAGGCGTGCGACGGCACTGTCACATCAACAATTGCCTGCTGTGGACAGCGGGCGAGATCGCCCGCAGTGACGCGGAATTGGCTTCGAAGAAGCGAAATGCCTCAGCCATGCTAATTTCGTTGTCTTGGAACTTGGATAGCGTCTCCGCTGCACGCTGTGTGAAAGCTTGCCACGTGTCGGTTTCAGTTATCATGCCGCGAGGATAGTGTCGGCGTTGAGGACTGCAACGGGCCGAAAGCAGCAACTCCACCTCCCCACCGCCTTGCCACGCCCCCAGCCCCACGCGCAGAATAAGCCATGGCCGCCAAATCCCTCGCAGAGCTGATCGACGACTGCATCGCGCCGGCGCTCGCCGCGCAGGGTTTCGCGGGGCGGGCCATCGTCTCGCTCTGGCCGGAGATCGTCGGCGAGCGGCTCAGCCAGCGCACGCGGCCGCTCAAGATCGACTGGCCCAAGCGGCGCCCGGCGCCGGGCGAGGCGACGGAGCCGGCGACGATGGTCGTGCGCGTCGAGAGCGCCTTCGCGCTGGAGATGCAGCAGCTCGGCCCGCTGGTGGTCGAGCGCGTCAACACCCATCTCGGCTGGCGCGCGGTCGGCAAGCTCGTGCTGAAGCAGGGCCCGGTGGCGCCGTTGCACGTCCCCGCCCGGCCGGCGCCGCCACTCGACCCCGCAGCCGCCGCGCGGATCGACGATCAGGTCGCTTCGGTCGCGGATGAGGGCTTGCGCGATGCGCTGGCCCGGCTCGGCCGCGCGGTGTCGCAGAAAGCACGGCAGGGCGATCCCGATCACAAATGACACGGCTTCGTGAGCATGAGGCCGCAGGCGCCGATGGGCTCTTGCCACAATGCACCGGCCTCTATAGCTCCCGATTTCGATCTTTGACCCTTCGAGGACCCCTCACGATGACCAACAGGCGACAGCTCCTGACCGGCGCAGCCGGGATCGCCGCCGCCGCGCTCGCGGGCGCCGAATTCACGGGCATCACCGCCGCCCGTGCCCAGACCAAGCTGCCGGATGCCGGCCCGCTCGGCGATGTCTGGCTCGGCCCGGCGGACGCCAAGGTCACCGTTATCGAATATGCCTCGATGACCTGCTCGCACTGCGCCCATTTCCACGAGACGACCTGGCCGGAGCTGAAGAAGAAGTACATCGACACCGGCAAGATCCGCTTCACACTGCGCGAATTCCCGCTCGACCCGCTCGCGACGGCCGGCTTCATGCTCGCCCGCTGCAACGGCAACGACAAATTCTACCCGATGACCGACCTGCTGTTCTCGCAGCAGAAGAACTGGGCCTTCGTCGACAAGCCGGTCGATGCGCTTTCGGCGCTGGTGAAACAGGCCGGATTCTCGCAGGAATCCTTTGAAGCCTGCTTGAAAAGGCAGGACATCTATGACGCCATTACCACGGTGAAGGATGGCGGCGCCAAGGCGGGCGTGGACGCCACCCCGACCTTCTTCGTCAACGGGCAGAAACTCTCCGGTGCAGTCTCGATCGCCGAGTTCGACAAGGTGCTGGAGCCGCTGCTCGCGAAGTGAGCGGGGCGGCCGCGTATCCTTCTCCCCTCGGGGGAGAAGGTGGCAGCGCGAAGCGCTGACCGATGAGGGTAGCCCAGCGCTGACAACCCTCATCCGTCTGCTTCGCAGACACCTTCTCCCCGCGCATGTCGGATGTTTCCGACATGCGCTTAAAAGCTCCAATCTCGGGCAGGCCCGGGATTGGTGGGAGAAGGAAGAGGCGCGCCGATGCATCTGACGCGCCTCAAGCTCACCGGCTTCAAGACCTTCGTCGAGCCGACGGAATTCCAGATCGAGCCGGGGCTGACCGGCATCGTCGGGCCGAATGGCTGCGGCAAATCCAATCTCGTCGAAGCCCTGCGCTGGGTGATGGGCGAGAGCTCGTTCAAGAACATGCGCGGCTCGGGGATGGACGACGTCATCTTCGGCGGCTCGAACGAGCGCCCGGCCCGCAACATGGCCGAGGTCGCGCTCACCCTCGACAATAGCGACCGCAAGGCGCCCGCCGCCTTCAACGAGGCCGATGTCCTCGAGATCACGCGCCGGATCGAGCGCGAGGAAGGCTCGACCTACCGCATCAACGGCAAGGAGGTGCGGGCGAAGGACGTACAGCTCCTCTTCGCCGATGCCGCGACCGGCGCCCGCTCGCCGGCGCTCGTCCGCCAGGGGCAGATCAGCGAGATCATCTCGGCCAAGCCGCAATCGCGCCGGCGCATCCTGGAGGACGCCGCCGGCATCGCCGGCCTGCACAGCCGGCGCCACGAGGCGGAGCTCAGGCTGAAGGGCGCCGAGGAGAACCTGACCCGGCTCGAGGATGTGCTCGGCGAGATCGACGGGCAGATCGAGGCGTTGCAGCGGCAAGCCCGACAGGCGGGACGCTATCGCAGCCTCGCCGCCGATATCCGCCGGGCCGAGGCCATGCTGGCGCTGATCGCCCTGCATGATGGCCGCGTGCAGGAGGCGCAGGCCGAGCACGTTCTGGAAGAAGCCGTGCGCGCCGTCGCGGAGCAGACCGGCATCCAGGCCGAGGCCGCGAAAAGGCAGGCCATCGCCGCCCATGAGATGCCGGCGCTGCGCGAAGGCGAGGCAGCGGCCGCCGCGGCTCTCGTCCGGCTGAAGCGGGGGCTCGACGAGCTCGAGGCCGAGAACCGCCGGGCGAAGCAACGAGCGGAAGAACTCGGCAAGCGGCTGGCCGAATTACAGACCGATCTGGCGCGGCAGGAGAGCATCGGCCGCGACGCTACCGAGAGCCTCGCCCGGCTCGCCGAGGAGGACGCCGCGCTCGTTCGGGAAAGCGAAGGCTCCGGCGGCAGCACCGAAGCCGCCACGGCCGCGCAGGAAGAGGCCGAAGCGGCGCTGGCCGCCGCCGAGGCCGAGCAGACCGCGGCGCAGGCCGCGCTCTCCGAACTCGCCGCCCGCCGCGGCGCCCTGGAACGCGCGCTGCGCGAAGCCCGCGAGCGCGAGGCGCGGGCCTCGGCGGAACGCGACAGGCTCCAGCGCGACCAGGCCTCGATCGAAGCCGCCAGCACCGGCGCGCCGCTCGACGGCTTGCGCGAGGCTCTCGCTGCCGGCGAGGCGGCGATGCGGGCGGCGGATGCGCAGGCCGTCGCCGCGCGCACGGCGCTCGCGGCGGCACGCGAGCGGGAGAATCAGTCGCGCGGGCCGCTGGCCGAAGCCGACCGCAAGGCGCAACGGCTCGAAACCGAGATAGGGACGCTGCGCAAGCTGCTGGCCCCCGCCACAGACGGCCGCTGGCCCGCCATCGTCGAGGCGATCAGGGTCGCCAAGGGTTTCGAGGTCGCGCTGGGCGCGGCGCTCGGCGACGATCTCGACGCCGCCTCCGACACGGCCGCGCCAGCGCATTGGCGCGAGACCGGCTCCGGCGCAGGCGACCCGGCGCTGCCCGATGGCGCGGAGGCGCTGGCGCGCCATGTGAAGGGGCCGCCCGCGCTCGGCCGTCGCCTCGCCCAGATCGGCGTGGTCGCGCGGGCGGATGGCGAGCGTCTGCGCGCGCTGCTCACGCCTGGACAGATCCTCGTCTCGCGCGAAGGCGATGTCTGGCGCTGGGACGGCTTCACCAGCGCCGCCGAGGCGCCCTCCCCCGCCGCGCGGCGGCTGGCCGAAAAGAACCGGCTCGACGACCTCCAGCGCGAGGCCATCGCCGCCCGCGAGGCGGCCGAAGTCGCGCGCGGGGCGCTGGAAGCGGTCATCGCGGAAACGCGCGCCGCTGCGCAGGCCGAGACCGCAGCGATCGAGGCGACACGGCAGGCGCGGCGCCTGCTGGACCAGAGCCGCGAGCAACTCGCCGGCGCCGAACGCAAGGCGGCGGAGATGGCGGCACGGCTCTCGGGCCTGACGGAGGCGATCAGCCGGCTCGGCCAGAGCGCGGCGGAGGCCGGCGCGCAGGCGAGCGAGCAGGAGAGAGCCCTAGCCGCGCTGCCCGTTTCGGTGGAGCTCGAAAACAGCCTGCTCAAGGCACGGGCCACGCTGGGCGAAAGACGGGCCACCGCCTCCGACGCCCGCGCGCGGCTGCAGACCCTGGCGCGCGAGGCGGAACTGCGGACGCGCCGCCGCGCCGCCATCGCCGCCGATATCGAAGCCTGGCGCAAGCGCGCGAACGCCAGCAGCCAGAGCGCCGGGGAGAGCCGGCAGCGCATCGCGACGGCCACCGCCGAGCGGCAGGCGCTGCTCGAAGCTCCCGACACCTTCCTGACCGAGCGCAGGCGCCTCGTCGCCGAGATCGAGCAGGCGGAGGCAGCGCGGCGCGAGAGCGCCGACAGGCTGGCCAATGGCGAGGCCGCGCTGGCGGATGCCGACCGGCAGGCGCGCATCGCGCTGGAGGGATTGTCCGGCGCCCGCGAGCGGAGAGCCTCGGCCGAAGCCCGGCGCGACGCCGCGCGCCAGCGTGTCGCCGATATCGCGCGCCAGATCGAGGACGGGTTGGAGACCGGGCTCGACGGGCTGCAGGCCATCGCGGGGCACAAGGCCGGCGACCCGCTGCCCGAGACGGAGGCGGTCGAACGGCGCCTTACGAATCTCAAGGCAGAGCGCGAGCGGCTCGGCGCCGTCAATCTGCGGGCCGAGGACGAGCTCACCGAGGTGAAGGGCAAGCGCGAGGGGCTTTCATCCGAACGCGACGACCTGACCGAGGCGATCCGGCGGTTGCGGCAGGCGATCGGCGCGCTCAACCGCGAAGGCCGCGAGCGCCTGACCGCCGCCTTCGAGATCGTCAACGGCCATTTCCAGCAGCTTTTCGGCGTGCTGTTCGGCGGCGGCGAGGCGGAGCTCAAGCTGGTGGATTCGGATGATCCGCTCGAAGCCGGGCTCGAGATCTTCGCCCGGCCGCCCGGCAAGAAGCCGCAGGTGATGACGCTGCTCTCGGGCGGCGAGCAGGCGCTGACGGCGACGGCGCTGATCTTCGCCGTCTTCCTGACCAACCCCTCGCCGATCTGCGTGCTCGACGAGGTCGACGCCCCGCTCGACGACGCCAATGTCGAGCGCTACTGCGACCTGCTCACCGAAATGGCGCGGAACACGCAGACGCGCTTCATCCTGATCACCCATAATCCGATTACCATGGCGCGGATGGAACGGCTCTTCGGCGTCACCATGGCCGAGCGCGGCGTGAGCCAGATGGTTTCGGTCGATCTGGCGACGGCCGAGCACATCCGCGAGGCCGGCTGAAGCGCGCCTGGAGCCGCTGAAAAAATGCCACAATCGCCGCCGCAATGCGGCGAGAATGTCGCACTTAGCCCGAATTTATAGATATTCCAATGCGTTAGCTATTATCCACCTGCCTTGACAGCGCGGGGGGCTGCCAATAAAGGAGGCCGTGCTGACGACGGCTCGATGCGCGGGTTTGGACAGGGTTATACTGGTTTTTCGCCGGATCGTGGCGATTTCACGATCAAGACGGGAGACCCGGGACCATGACCGAACCTGACCCCAACGCCTCAGACTCGGAGTTGCGCGCAAGACTGGGTTCCCTGAAGTCCGCGATCAAGCGGGCGGAGGAGAACGAAAAGCCGGGCGCGAGTCCGGCTGGAGAGGACAAGGCCCTTGCGGGCGCGATGTCCTCCGGCTTTCGCGCCGCGACGGATCTCGCAGGCGGCATCATCGCAGGCGCCCTGATCGGGTACCTCGGCGACCGGTGGCTTGGAACGTCTCCGTTCCTGCTGATCGCCTTCCTGGTGATCGGAACCATCGCGGGCTTCAGATCCGTCTATCGGCTCGGTTCGCGCCCGACCTCCGTGTCGAAGAGCGATCCGAAGAGAGATTGACCGAAGGGGCGGCCCATAAAGCCGCACGACGAGGGACGAGATCATGGCGGCTGGCGGCGGAATCGATCCGATCCACCAATTCCACATCAACCCGATCGTGGAGCTGAAGCCGTTCGGCCTCAACCTGTCCTTCACCAACACCTCGCTGTGGATGGTGATCGTGACCGCGGTCGTCTCGGCAATCATGATCTATGGCTCGAGCCAGCGTTCGGTCGTTCCCGGCCGGCTGCAGTCGCTCGCCGAGATGATGTACGAATTCGTCGCCTCCACCCTCACCGGGGTGATGAACAAGGACGGCATGAAGTTCTTCCCCTTCGTGTTCTCGCTGTTCATGTTCGTGCTGGCGTCCAACCTGCTCGGCCTGCTTCCCGGCTCCTTCACCGTCACCAGCCAGATCATCGTCACCGCGGCCCTGGCCGTGCTCGTGATGAGCGTCGTGCTGATCTACGGCATCGCCAAGCATGGCACCCATTTCTTCGGCCTGTTCGTGCCGTCGGGCGTGCCCGGCTGGCTCCTGCCCTTCGTGGTGCTGATCGAGGTCGTCTCCTTCGTGTCGCGCCCGGTTTCGCTCTCGCTCCGCCTGTTCGGCAACATGCTCGCCGGCCACATCGCGCTCAAGGTCTTCGGCGGCTTCGTCGTCGCGCTGACCACCAGTGCCGCCGCCGGCTTGTTCACATACGCCATCGCGCCGCTGCCGCTGCTGCTGGCGGTCGCGCTGACGGCGCTCGAAGTCCTCGTCGCGGTTCTGCAGGCCTATGTCTTCGCGATCCTGACCTGCGTCTATCTCAACGACGCGCTGCATCCCGGCCACTGAGGCCCTGCAAGCGCCGTTAAGAGTTCAACCAGCCCTTTAGCCTTCCCACTGGAGAAACATCATGGATCCTGTTGCAGCCAAGTTCATCGGCGCCGGCCTCGCCTCGCTCGGCATGGGCCTCGCCGCCATCGGCGTCGGCACCATCTTCGGCAACTTCCTGTCCGGCGCGCTGCGCAACCCGTCGGCCGCCGACGGCCAGTTCCCGCGCGCCTTCATCGGCGCGGCGCTCGCCGAAGGTCTGGGCATCTTCGCGTTCGTCGTCGCGCTCGTTCTGCTCTTCGTGGTCTGACGTTTTCGTCGACCGCACGACACAAGTCGCGCGCGCTGGCCGCTTTCGGCCGCGGGCGCGACCTTCTTCCTATCCTTTGCGCTGAAAGGCACCCCATGCCGGTTCGATCTTCAGGGTTCGTGCGACAAGGATGGCCGCTGGCTGTCGCCTCGTTCGCCACTCTGCTGGCTGGCGCGGCGCAGGCTGCCGAGCAAAAACACGGCGAGAGCGGCGAGGGAGCATCCTTTCCGCCTTTCGACCCGGCCCATTTCGCCAGCAACCTGTTCTGGCTCGCCATCACCTTCGCCGCGCTCTACTGGCTGATGTCGAAGGTAGCGCTGCCGCGCATCGGCGAGATTCTCGAGGAGCGCGCCAACACGATCGGCCGCGACCTCGACCAGGCGGCCGAGATGCAGGCCAAGGCCGAGGACATGGCGCAGGCCTATGAGAAGGCCCTCGCCGAGGCGCGCAAGAACGCCCAGGGCATCGCCCAGACGGCGCGCGACACCGGTGCCAAGGCGAGCGACGCCCAGCGTCATGCGACCGAGGCCGAGCTTGCCGCCAAGCTGGCCCAGGCCGAGGCGACCATCGCCAAGACCAAGACCGAAGCGATGGGCAATGTGCGCGGCCTCGGCAGCGACGTCGCGGTCGCGATCGTCACCAAGCTGACGGGCCAGGCCCCGACCGCCTCCGAGGCTTCGGAAGCGGTCGACCAGGCGCTGTCGCGCGGCTGAGGAGAGTTTTGATGGATACTTTCTGGGTTGGCGTCGCGCTCGTCATCTTCCTTGCGATCCTGGTCAAGTTCGGCGTGCCGAAGATGATCGTGAAGGGCCTCGACGCCCGCGGCGAAAAGGTCGCCCATGAGCTGGCGGAGGCTCGCCGCCTGCGCGTGGAGGCCGAGAAGCTGCTTGGCGAATACGACGCCAAGCGCAAGGCCGCCGAGGCCGAGGCCGCCGAGATCATCTCCTCCGCCACCGAGGAGGCCAAGCGCCTCGCGGCCGAGGCCGAGGCCAAGCTCGCGGACTTCGTCGCCCGCCGGACCAAGACGGCCGAGGAGAAGATCGCCCAGGCCGAGAGCCAGGCCGAGGCCGAGGTTCGCGCCGCGGCTGCCGAGGCCGCCAGCAAGGCCGCCGAGACCATCCTGCGCGGCCAGATGGCCGGCAAGGCTGGCGAGGCCGCCTTCGCCGCGGGGCTCACCGAGGTCAAGGCCAAGCTCAACTGAGCCCTGGCCGGATCGTTCGAACATTCGACGCCGCGCTCTTCGGAGCGCGGCGTTTTTCTTTGCCCGGCTTCCGCCGAGATCATGCTCTGGGATAGCTTGACCATGGCGGTGCCCCGGATCGGAGGACAGACGCGGTGATCGGCAACCTTCTTCGCGTGCTCCAGCTCGCCCCACTGCTTCTCGCCGCCACGCTCGGTGGAGCCCGCGCTTTCGAAAAGGTGAGCTTTCCGTCACGTGACGCGCTGGACCTCATCGGCTGGCTGGCGCGTCCGGAGGGGGCCGGCCCCTTCCCCTTTGTCATCGGCCTGCATGGCTGCGCCGGACTCTATGCACGCTCGGGCGAGATCGGTGCCCGCGAGAACGACTGGTCGCAGCGGCTGACGCAGGCAGGCTACGCCGTGCTGCTGGTCGACAGCTTCGGTCCGCGCGGCATCAAGGCGCTCTGCACCGAGCGTGAACGATCGCTGACGCCCGCCGGCCGCGCCCGCGACGCCTTCGCCGCCGTCGACTGGCTGAACAGGCAGAGCTTCGCCGCAAGCCAGCGCATCAGCCTGATCGGCTGGTCGAATGGCGGCTCCACGGCGCTACGCGTCGCAGACAGCCCCGAGGCCAAACGCCTGCGCCACGTCATCGCCTTCTATCCCGGCTGCCGCGTCATGCTGAAGCGTGACTGGCGCGCGCGGACGGACACGGCGATCTTCCAGGGACTGGCCGATGACTGGACGCCAGCTGCACCTTGCGAGGAACTCGCGCAGCGCGGCGGAGCGCGCTTCGTCGGCTTTCCCGGCGCCTATCACGATTTCGACCATCCGGGCCTGCCCTTGCGCGAGCGCAAGGCGGCTTATTCCCAGCGGCCCGACGGCATGGTCACGATCGGCAGCGACCCGAAAGCGCGCGCTGAGGCGATCGACGCCGTGATGGCGATCCTGAAGACGCCCTAGATTCTTCCAATATTCGAGCCCTCATCCTGAGGCGCAGCCATAGGCTGCGTCCCGAAGGATGCTCCAGGAGGCTCTGGAGATGGCTGGATCATCCTTCGAGACGCCGCTGACGCGGCTCCTCAGGATGAGGGCTTGAGATCGAGAACGCCTCAGTTGCTGGCGGTCGCCTGCACCGCCGGCGGATTGCCCGAGGCGGTCTTCGGCGCAGCAGCCGGCCTCACTGGGGGAACCGCGGCGGTGGCTTTCGGCTTGGGCTTGCGTGGCTGGATCGTCGAGGTGACGATGCCTTGCGGCGTGTCGAGGCCGTAGATGTCGTCGCGGAACTGGACCTGCCCGTCGGCGCCCTGCCACCCGGTGAGATAGACCCAGGCCACCGGCACCGCCTTCTTCAGCGGGATGTTCTTGCGCTCGCCCTTGGCGATCTCGTCCTCGATCGCCTGTCGGCTCCATTCGGAGCCTTCGAGCAGCCAGGCGGCAAGGTCGCGGACACCCTCGATGCGGGCGCAGCCCGAGGAGTTGAAGCGCACATCGTTGCGGAACAGCGTCTTCTTCGGCGTGTCGTGCATGTAGACCGCATCGCTGTTGGGCATGTCGATCTTGAGCTGGCCCAGCGAATTGGTCGGGCCGGGCTCCTGCCGGACGTAGAAATACGGATTGGTCAGGGTCGCCCATTTGACGCTCGCCGGATCGATCTCCTTGTTCTCGGCTCCGAGCAATTTCATGTTCGACTTGGCGATGAACGTCGGATCCTTGCGCATATGCGGGATGATGTCGGCCTTCACGATCGACATCGGCACAGTCCAATAGGGGTTCAGATTGACCGAGGTGATGTTGGCCTGGATCACCGGCGAAGGCCGGTCCGGCCGCCCGACAATGGCGAGATGGCGCTCCTTCACCTCGCCGTTCTCCACCGCCTCGACGCTGGCGCCGGGGATGTTCACCACGACATAGCGGCTGGCGAAGTTGAAGCCGTTGCCCTTGAGCCGCTCCAGCGTGGCGGTGAGCTGGTTGAGGCGCATCTCGACCGGCATGTTCATCGCCTTGAGGGTGAGGCGGCCGACCGTGCCGAGATCCGAGAGACCGTGGCGGCGCTGAAAGCGCTTCACCGCCTCGACGACGGCCGCATCGTAGACGTCGCCCGGCAGGGCCTCGGCCGAAAGGTCGCCGCCCGCGACGAGACGCTGTTTCAGCGCAACGACGTCCGGCCCCCGCGAATCGGGCTTGAGGGCTGTGGCGCCTGCCGGCACCTTCGGCCAGCCGCCGCGCGCGGCGACGTCCTCATGCGCGATCAGCGCTTCCAGCGTGCGGTCATAGGTGTTGGGGCCATAGCTCGCCTCGTTGGCGCGCGCGGGTAGCGCCGCAAGGGCGGCAACAGCCGCCGTAGCGAGGATGGCGTTACGCAGGAACATCGAACTACCCCCGAGCCACACAAGGCGGCACGGAGGCGATCATTCCCCGACATGGTCAAGGAATGCTTAAGAATCGGCGGGCGCCCTTCACCATGCTGACGGATATCGTCAGGGCGGGCCGCCCCTTACTCCGCCGCGGCCTTGACCGGAGCCGGCTCCGTCCATTTCAGCACCGGCGAACGGGCGGCGCGGGTCTCGTCGAGGCGGCGGATCGGGGCGTGATGCGGGGCGCTGGTGAAGCGCTCCTTGTCATTGCCCTTGGCCGCGATGGCGAGGTCGCGCAGCGTCGCGATGAAGAGGTCGAGCGCCGCCTTCGATTCCGACTCCGTCGGCTCGATCAGCATGGCACCATGGACGACGAGCGGGAAATACACCGTCATCGGATGGTAGCCCTCGTCGATCATCGCCTTGGCGAAATCGAGCGTCGAGACGCCGGTGCCCTTGAGCCATTCGTCGTCGAACAGCACCTCGTGCATCGAGGGGTGGTCCGGGAAGGGCAGCGACATCAGGTCCGCGAGGCCGGCACGGATGTAGTTCGCGTTAAGAACCGCGTCCTCCGAAGCCTGGCGCATGCCGTCCGAGCCGTGGCTCAGCATGTAGGCGAGCGCGCGGACATACATGCCCATCTGGCCGTGGAAGGCGGTCATGCGGCCGAAGGGATGGTTGCCCGCCGGCGCCTCGCCACGCGACTCGATCAGGTGCGGCTTGCCGTTCTCGACATGGATGAAGGGCACCGGCGCGAAGGGCGCCAGACGCTCGGAGAGCACGACCGGGCCGGCACCGGGACCGCCGCCGCCATGGGGCGTCGAGAAGGTCTTGTGCAGGTTGATATGCATGGCGTCGACGCCGAGATCGCCCGGACGGGCCTTGCCGACGATCGCGTTGAAATTGGCGCCGTCGCAGTAGAAATAGGCGCCGGCCTCATGCATTGCCGCGGCGATCTCGACGATCTGGGGCTCGAAGATGCCGCAGGTGTTCGGGTTGGTCAGCATGATCGCGGCGATGTCCGGCCCGAGCAGGGCCTTGACGTCCTCGACCGCGACGGTGCCGTCCGGGCGAGCGGGAACCGCCTTCACCGAGAAGCCGATCAGGGCCGCCGTCGCCGGGTTGGTGCCGTGGGCCGATTCGGGGACGAGCACGACATTGCGGGTCGCGCCCTCGCCCTTCGCCGCGATGGCGGCCTTGATCGCCATCATGCCGCAAGCCTCGCCATGAGCACCGGCCTTCGGAGAGAGGGCCACCGCCGGCATGCCGGTCAGCGTCATCAGGTAGCGGGCGAGCTCGAGCATCAGGTCGAGCGCGCCGGGCACCGTCGAGATCGGCTGCAGCGGGTGCACGTCGGAGAAGCCCGGAAGCCGCGCCACCTTCTCGTTGAGACGGGCATTGTGCTTCATCGTGCAGGAACCAAGCGGGAAGAGCCCGGTGTCGATGCCGTAGTTTTTCTGGCTGAGGCGCACATAGTGACGCATCGTCTCGGGCTCGGAGAGGCCGGGCAGGCCGATCTCGCCCTGGCGGGCATGCTTGCCCAGCCGCGACTTGAACGGCGCCGGCTTGTCGATGTCGACGCCGGTCGCCTCGCGATGGCCGATCTCGAAGATCAGCGGCTCGATCTGCTGGAGAGCCTTGTTGCCGGTGAAGGTGAGGTGCTCTTCATGCGAGGCCTCGCCGGCCTGGGTGGGACGTCCCTGACGGTTCAACATCACAGCACCTCCACGAGCGCCGCCACGAGGGCCGCCCGGTCTTCATCGGTATTCACCTCGGTCGAGGCGATGATCAGCAGGTCGTCGAGCCCAGCCTTGGGCAGGAGCCGCGAGACGGGAACGCCGGCCAGGATGCCCCTGGCGGCGAGCACCTCGACGACCTCGGCGGCCGGCTTCTTCAGCTTCACGGTGAACTCGTTGAAGAAGCTGTCGTTGAGCACCTTCACGCCTTCGACGCCCGCGAGCGCGTCGGCGAGCTTCACGGCGTTGGCGTGGTTCACCTCGGCAAGGCGCGCGAGGCCGGCCTGGCCCAGCAGCGTCATGTGGATGGTGAAGGCCAGCACGCAGAGGCCGGAATTGGTGCAGATGTTCGAGGTCGCCTTGTCCCTGCGGATATGCTGCTCGCGCGTCGAGAGCGTCAGCACGAAGCCGCGCTGGCCGGTCGAATCGACCGTCTCGCCACAGAGCCGGCCCGGCATCTGGCGGATATATTTCGACTTGGCGGCGAAGAGGCCGACATAGGGGCCGCCGAAATTCAGCGCGTTGCCGATCGACTGGCCCTCGCCGACGACGATATCGGCATCCTGCGCGCCCGGCGGCACGACGGCGCCGAGCGAGACGACCTCGGTGAAGACCGCGATCAGCAGCGCGCCATGGGCATGAGCCTTCTCGGCGATCGGCTTGAGATCGCGCAGGTTGCCGAACACGTCCGGCGACTGGACGACGACGCAGGAGGTGCTGTCGTCGATCTGGGAGAGGATGTCCTCATTGGCCGAGACGTCGGGCTTCAGCACCACGACCTCGTCATTGGCCATCTCGGAGAGGGTCTCGACGACCGCGGTGTAATGCGGGTGCAGGCCGCCGGAGAGCACCGCCTTGCGGCGCTTGGTGACGCGATGCGCCATCAGCACGGCTTCGCCGGTGCCGGTCGAGCCATCATACATCGAGGCGTTGGCGACCTCCATGCCGGTCAGCGCGGCGACCTGGGTCTGGAACTCGAAGAGATATTGCAGCGTGCCCTGCGCGATCTCGGGCTGGTAGGGCGTGTAGCTGGTCAGGAATTCCGAGCGCTGGATCAGGTGATCCACCGTCGCCGGGACATGGTGCTTGTAGGCGCCGGCGCCGACGAAGAAGGGAACGGCCGAGGCGGCGGTGTTCTTGCCGGCCATCTTGCCGAGGATGCGCTCGACCTCGAGCTCGCCCTTGGCGCGGGGCAGGTCGACCGGGGCCTTCAGCAGCTTGCCGGCCGGCACGTCGCTGAACAGCGCGTCGATGTCGGAGACGCCGATCCGTGCGAGCATGTCCTCGCGGTCGGTATCGGTAAGGGGGAGATAGCGCATGGGGTGCGTCCGTATCTTTTCGATTCAAAGCGCTCCGTCATTCCGGCCAGAGCGAGACGGAGAGCCGGAATCCATCTTAGAGCGCTGTGCCCCACGATGGATTCCGGGTCTGCGCCGCTACGCGTCTTGCCCGGAATGACGGTGGAGCGACATCAGAGCGTCTTCACGTAATTCTGGTACTCGTCCTCGCTCATCAGCGCGTCGAGCTCGGCTGCGTCCGTGAGCTTGATCTTGAGGAACCAGCCCTTGCCGGCCGGGTCCTCGTTGACGGTGCCCGGCGCGGCCTCGAGCTCGCCATTGACCTCGACGACCTCGCCGGAAACCGGGGCGTAGACTTCCGAAGCGGCCTTGACGCTCTCGACCACCGCGGCCTCGCCGCCCTTGCTCAGCGCCTTGCCGACCGTCGGCAGCTCGACGAAGACGACGTCGCCGAGCTGGGACTGGGCGTAATCGGAGATGCCGACCGTGCCGGTGTCACCCTCGATGCGGATATATTCATGGTCCTTGGTGTAGCGGGTCTCGGCCATGGTTTCCTCCTGGCGAAAATCGGGAAATCGGATCAGCGCTTGTAACCGTTGGGGACGAAGGGCATCGGCGCCACGACAGCCGGCAGCGGCTTGCCACGCACGATGAGGTTGAGCTTGGTGCCCGGCGCGGAATGGGCCTTGGCGACATAGCCCATGGCGAGCGGGCCGTTCAGCGTCGGGCCGAAGCCGCCCGAGGTCACGGTGCCGATCACCTCGCCCTCAGGCGTCGCGATCTCCGTGCCTTCGCGGGCCGGGGCGCGACCTTCCGGCAGCAAGCCGACGCGGATGCGGGACGTGCCCTCGGCCAGTTCGCGCTGGATGCGCGCGGCGCCGGGGAAGCCGCCCTCCTCGCGGCGGCGCTTCTGGATCGACCAGTTGAGCGCGGCCTCGATCGGCGAGGTCGTGGTGTCGATGTCGTGGCCGTAGAGGCACAAGCCCGCTTCGAGCCGCAGCGAATCGCGGGCACCGAGGCCGATCGGCTTGACGTTGGCATCGAGCAGCAGCGTGTCCCAGATCTCGCCGATCTTCGCCGCCGCGGCAGAAATCTCGTAACCGTCCTCGCCGGTATAGCCGGAGCGGCTGACATTGGCCTTGATGCCGGCGACCTTCATGGTGCGCGAGGTCATGAAGCCCATCTCGGCGGCTTCCGGCGCGATGGCCGCGAGCGCGGCTTCGGCGCCCGGCCCCTGCAGCGCGATCAGGCCGCGATGCTCGGCCTTGATGAGCTTCACGTTGGCCGGCAGGCGCGCCTCGATATGGGCGTAGTCGGCATCCTTGCAGGCGGCGTTGACGACGAGATAGAGCGCGCCGTCCTCATCGGGGTCGATCGAGCGCGTGATCATCAGGTCGTCGAGGATGCCGCCCTCCTCGTTGAGGAGCTGCGAGTAGCGCTGCTTGCCGGGGGCGAGATTGACGATATCGGCGGGAATCAGCGCTTCCAGCGCCTTGGCCGTGGTCTCGTGATCGGGGCCGATCAGGAAGCACTGGCCCATATGCGAGACGTCGAAGAGCCCGGCCTTGTCGCGCGTCCAGTTGTGCTCGGTCAGGATGCCCGTCGGATACTGCACCGGCATGTCATAGCCGGCGAAGGGCACCATGCGGGCGCCGAGCGCGACATGGCGCGCATGAAGCGGGGTCTTGAGCACCACGGCATCCGTGGCATCGGCGGCTTCGGCAGCCATGGCGGCCCCTTCCAGAGTCGAGCGCAAGCCCCGGACGGAACTGTCCGGAACGCGCCCCCTCTGTCTCGGAACCTGAGAGATTTCCCCGCCCCGGCCAACTCAGCCGGACAGGTTACACCCGTCGGTGGGCGGAATCGCTTCCGCCACTTTCCAGAGCGCCAACTCCCCAGCGGTCCTTTTGCCTGAGCGTTTCCGGGGCGGTTGCGCCTTCGGCGCCGGCCCTGACGGATCAGGCCCGGTCTCTCCCGCGGGGATATGCGGCTTCGGGCACAGATACAGAAGGCGCCGGCCCAGTCAATCCGGGCGGCGCCTTCTTTCACGGCAATGCCTGCCGTTATCGACGGCGATGGCGGGCCGGCGTCGCCGCGCCGCCCTGCCCCAGGCCGACGATGATCTCGACGTCGCTCTTGCCGGGCGGCACGGTGATGCCCTCCTCGACATGGGTGAAGTCGACGCCGCCCTGCCCGGACGGGATCGTCCCGCCGACGCGCGCGCCGCGACGTGCGACGACATCGGTGCCGCGCGTCACCGTCGTGGTCAGCGTGGCGCCGTAGTTGCCCGCGCCGCCGGCCGGGCCGAGCAGGATGCGGCCCTCGACGCCGACCTTGAGGCGGAAGCCGCCATTGCCGGTCGGCGTGCATTCGCGCGCGACGTTGGTGATCGAGATCTGGTAGCGCAGGCCGCTCGAATCCTGCCCGGCCTGGGCCCGGATCGCGGCGCCGCCATCGGCGACGATGACCTCCGGACAGACGACCGTCATGTCGTCCTCGTCCTTCGGCAGCTGGTCCGCCGGCGGCGGGGTGGCGGACTGGAACATCAGCATGTTGAGCGCCGTGCTGCCGGCGGAGGATGATGAGGGCGAGCCGCAGCCGGCAAGGCCCAGGCAGAGCAGCGGCAGAGCGAGCCAGCGGCTCCGGTCAAGGGTTCGATCGATCACGGCAAAGCCTCCACGCCAGGGCCGAAGCCGTTGAGCGAAACGGGCACGCCCACCCCCTCCTCCGGCGTCTGGAATACGATGAATGTCGCGCTCTTGCCGCTCTTGAGCTGGCCGAGCAGCGTATCGTCCATGACGACCTCGGCGACGCAGCCGGTGGTCAGGCAGCGCACGAAGCCGGCGCGGCCGATGTCCTTGTCGTCGATCTTGAGGCCGAGCCCCGAGGGCAGCAGCACGCCGAGCGGAGCGACGACGCGCAGGAGCCGGCTCTTCTGGTCGGCCGTCTTCAGCACGATGACGAGGAGCGTGAGATTCGGGCGATCCTCGGCGGCGACGTTCTGGACGAGCGCGCATTGCTCGGCCTTGGCGCCGGGCGGCACCTCGCAGCGCATCTGCCAGTCGCCATGTGTCGAGCGCACCGTACCCTGCGCATAAGCGGGACCGGCGGCGAGGCCGGCCGCCATGAGCGCCAGCACCAGCGCACCAAGCGCCCCCAGGATCCTCTTCATCCCTGCCATCCTTCCAAATCGCATCTTGCGACACAAACCACAGCAGGAACGCAGGATTCGGGCGAAAGCCCGGCCGCGCCACGAAATCCCACCGCCATCAACATAAAACGCGTTCGGACCATGCAGGCCCGGTCCTGTCAAGGCGGACCGCGCCCCGATGCCGCACTTCAAACCCCACCTCGCGTGCTTATGCCGCACGACATGAGGCGCAGCCGGCATTGTCCCTCTGGCGCAAGCGTGATCTTTGATTTATCGCAATCCCGAAGAGCAGGGCGACCTCACGGTCGCCCCTTCGTGCATGGACCCGAGCTCCGGCTCCCATGCAGGTCGATTGAGGAGCTATGTCGGACCGATGCGATTTCTGAGCAGGACCCTTGCAACCGCCGCACTCGCGGCCCTTGCAGCCATCGCGCTGGCGACCGTCCCGGCCTTCGCCGGCACCGGCATGCCCACTCCCTGGCAGATGAATCTGCAGGGCGCGGCGACCCCCGTCTCGGATTACATCCACTGGTTCCACGACTGGCTGAACATCATCATCTTCGTGGTCACGCTCTTCGTGCTCGCGCTGCTGGTCTATGTGATCTTCCGCTTCAACGAGAAGGCCAACCCGGTCCCCTCCAAGACCACGCATAACGCCTTGCTCGAAGTGGCCTGGACGGTGATCCCGGTCCTGATCCTGGTCGTGATCGCCATCCCCTCCTTCCGCCTGCTCAAGCTGCAGCTCGAGGTGCCGAAGGCCGACATGACCATCAAGGTCACCGGCAAGCAGTGGTACTGGTCCTATGAATACGCGCAGGACAACGCCGCCGCCTTCGGCTTCGATTCGCTGATGCTCGACGAGAAGCAGCGCGCCGAGGCGATCGCCTCCAAGAAGATCGCCGCCGACGAGGCGCCCCGCCTGCTCGCCGTCGACAACGAGGCGGTCGTCCCGGTCGGCAAGATCGTCCGGGTCCAGGTCACCGGTGCCGACGTCATCCACAAATTCACGGTGCCGTCCTTCGGCATCAAGATCGACGCCATCCCCGGCCGCCTGAACGAGACCTGGTTCATGGCCGAGCGCGAGGGCATCTATTACGGCCAGTGCTCGTTCATCTGCGGCCAGAACCACTCCTACATGCCGATCGCCTTCCGCGTCGTCAGCCAGGAGCGCTATGCCGCCTGGCTGACGGAGGCGAAGCAGAAATTCGCCAATGCCGAAGATGCGGGCCGCAAGCTCGCCGCGGCCTCGAAGTAATTCGCCGAGGAGACTAGACCATGGCAACCGCGGCACCGCACGCTCACGACCACGAACACGACGCAGCCCATGACCACCCGACCGGGTGGCGGCGCTGGCTTCTGTCCACCAACCACAAGGACATCGGGACCCTCTACCTGATCTTCTCGATCATTGCGGGCCTGGTCGGCGGCTTCCTGTCGATCATGATGCGCATCGAGCTCATGTATCCGGGCCTGCAGATCTTCTCGAGCGGCCAGACCTACAACGTCTTCGTCACCGGCCACGGCCTGATCATGATCTTCTTCATGGTCATGCCCGCCGTCATCGGCGGCTTCGGCAACTGGTTCGTGCCGCTGATGATCGGCGCGCCGGACATGGCCTTCCCGCGCATGAACAACATCTCGTTCTGGCTGACGGTGGCCGGCTTCGTGCTGCTCGTCATCTCGCTCTTCGTGCCCGGCGCGCCCGGCGCCAACGGCGTCGGCACGGGCTGGACGATCTATCCGCCGTTCTCGACGGCGGGCCATCCCGGGCCGTCGGTCGATTTCGGCATCCTGTCGCTGCACCTGGCGGGCGCGGCCTCGATCCTGGGCGCGATCAACTTCATCACCACGATCCTGAACATGCGCGCGCCCGGCATGACCATGCACAAGATGCCGCTGTTCGCCTGGGGCGTGCTGGTCACCGCCTTCCTGCTGCTGCTGGCGCTGCCGGTGCTCGCCGGCGCGATCACCATGCTGCTGACCGACCGCAACTTCGGCACCACCTTCTATGACCCGGCCGGCGGCGGCGACCCGATCCTGTACCAGCACCTGTTCTGGTTCTTCGGTCACCCCGAAGTCTACATCATGATCCTGCCGGCCTTCGGCATCGTCAGCCACATCATCTCGACCTTCTCGAAGAAGCCGATCTTCGGCTATCTCGGCATGGCCTACGCGATGGTCGCGATCGGCGTCGTCGGCTTCATCGTGTGGGCGCACCACATGTACACCGCCGGCCTTTCGCTCAACACGCAGCGCTATTTCGTGTTCGCGACGATGGTCATCGCGGTGCCGACCGGCATCAAGATCTTCTCCTGGATCGCGACGATGTGGGGCGGTTCGATCCGCTTCACCGCGCCGATGGTCTGGGCGATCGGCTTCATCTTCCTGTTCACCGTCGGCGGCGTCACCGGCGTGGTGCTGGCCAATGCCGGCGTCGATCGCTCGCTGCATGCGACCTATTACGTCGTGGCCCACTTCCACTACGTGCTGTCGCTCGGCGCCGTGTTCGGCATCTTCGCGGGCTTCTACTACTGGTTCCCGAAGATGAGCGGCTACATCATGCCGGACTGGATCGGCCGCCTGCACTTCTGGATCGCCTTCATCGGCGCGAACCTGCTGTTCTTCCCGCAGCACTTCCTCGGGCTCGCCGGCATGCCGCGTCATTATGTGGACTATCCGGACGCCTTCGCCGGCTGGCATTTCTGGTCGTCGATCGGCTCCTACATCTTCGCGGCTGGCCTCCTTGTCTGGCTCTACGGCATCGTGGTCGCGTTCAGCCGCAAGGAACTCGCCGGCAACAATCCGTGGGGCGAAGGCGCGACGACGCTGGAGTGGACGCTGTCCTCGCCGCCGCCCTTCCACCAGTTCGAGACGCTGCCGCGCATCACCGGCTCGGACCATTGAGACGACCGGCGGCGGACCCCAGGGTCCGCCGCCGCCCTTCCCCCGAGCGCCTCCCGAGAGGCGTTCCGGAGACGGGCGACCGCAAACCGCTCGCAATGCCCCGGCCCCCTGAACGGTGCCGATCCAAAGAGTACGAAGACGATCAGATCGATGTCCGCCGCGTTTGAAACCCACACCGAAGGCACCATCGCCTCCACCGGCGAGGCGCGCGATTTCTTCGCGCTGCTGAAGCCGCGGGTGATGTCGCTCGTCGTGGTGACGGCGCTGACCGGCATGGCGACGGCGCCCGGCACGGTGCACCCGGTGCTGGCGCTGGCGGCGCTGCTGGCGATCGCGGTCGGGGCCGGCGCCTCGGGCTGCCTCAACATGTGGTACGACGCCGATATCGACACGCTGATGAGCCGCACGGCCAAGCGCCCGATCCCGTCAGGCCGGATCCTGCCCTCCGAGGCGCTCGCCTTCGGGCTGACCCTCTCGGTCGGCTCCGTGCTGGTGCTCGGGCTCGTCGCCAACCTGCTCGCGGCGGCGATGCTGGCCTTCACCATCTTCTTCTATGCCGTCGTCTATTCGATGTGGCTGAAGCGCTGGACGCCGCAGAACATCGTCATCGGCGGTGCCGCCGGCGCCTTCCCGCCGATGATCGGCGAGGCGGTCGTGACCGGCCAGTTCGGCTGGCACTCGCTGGTGCTGTTCGCGATCATCTTCCTGTGGACGCCGCCGCATTTCTGGGCGCTGGCGCTGGTCAAATCCGCCGATTACGCGCGCGCCGGCATCCCGATGATGCCGAATGTCGCCGGCCCGGCCGCGACGCGCCGGCAGATCGTGCTCTATTCGCTGGTCATGGCGCCGGTCGCGGTGCTGCCCGCGCTGATGGGCTTCGGCGGGCTGATCTATCTCGTGGTTTCGGTCACGACCGGGCTCGCGATGATCTGGCTTTCGATCCAGGTCTGGCGCCGCACCGAGGGACAAGCCGCGATCAAGGCCTGCTGGTCGCTGTTCGGCTTCTCGATCCTCTATCTGTTCCTGCTCTTCGCGGTGCTGCTCGTCGAGAACGTCTTCGGCCTGATGTGGACGCTGCCGAAGGTGATCGGATGAGCGAGAATCACAACCGAAAGGTCGCGCCGGCGCCCTTCTCTCCGGAGGACATGGCGCGCCGTCGGCGTCGGAACCTGGCGCTCGCGCTGGTTCTGGCCGGGCTGGTGGTCTTCTTCTTCGTGGTGACGCTGGTGAAGACCGGCCCGGCCATCATGAACCGGCCGCTGTGATGACGAAGCCCTCCGACAGCCGCGTGGCGACGCATTCCGCGAAATCGACCCGCACGGCGCTGATCTGCGTCGGCGTCGCCTTCGGCATGCTCGGCATGTCCTTCGCGGCCGTGCCGCTCTACGACCTGTTCTGCAAGGTCACCGGCTTCGGCGGCACGCCGCAGATCGGCACCGCCGCGACCGGCAAGGTGCTGGACCGCTTCATCTCCGTGCGTTTCGACGCGAATGTCGCGCCCGGCCTCGGCTGGAAGTTCGAGGCCGAGAGCCCCGAGATCAGCGCGCAGGTCGGCATCACCCAGACGGTGTTCTACAAGGTCACGAATCGCTCCGACCGCACGGTGACGGGCATAGCGACCTACAATGTCACGCCCGAGCAGAGCGCGGCCTATTTCGTGAAGATCCAGTGCTTCTGCTTCACCGAGCATACGCTGAAGCCGGGCGAGAGCTTCGAGGCGCCGGTGGTGTTCTACATCGACCCGGAAATCGCGCAGAATCGCGATCTCGACGGCATCAAGGCCATCACCCTTTCCTACACCTACTTCGCCTCCAAGGCAGGGCAGCCGGTCGCCGAGGACCAGGCCGGCACCGCCAAGGGTGACGCGAAGAATCCGAAACTGTAAAAGCGCGCTCACAGAGAGCGCGGACAAGAAGTCGCACGCGGAGACCGAATACGATGGCCGGGGCCCATACGAAGCACCACGATTACCACCTCGTCGATCCGAGCCCGTGGCCGCTCATCGGCGCGACCAGCGCGACCATCATGGCGATCGGCGCCGTGATGTGGATGAAGGCCCTGCCGGTCGGCGGCCTGCATATCGGCCCGCTGGTCTTCGGCGTCGGCATGCTCGGCGTGCTCTACACCATGCTGTCCTGGTGGATGGACGTGATCCGCGAGGCGGAGAAGGAAGGCCATCACACCCGCGTGGTGCAGCTCCATCACCGCTACGGCATGATCATGTTCATCGCCTCCGAGGTGATGTTCTTCGTCGCCTGGTTCTGGGCCTATTTCGACGCGAGCCTGTTCTCCTACGAGCAGATCAATTTCCTGCGCCACGACTTCACCGGCGGCGTCTGGCCGCCGAAGGGCATCGAGACCTTCGATCCCTGGCATCTGCCGCTGCTCAACACGCTGATCCTGCTGACCTCCGGCACCACCGTGACCTGGGCGCACTACGCCCTGATCAACAATGACCGGGCCGGCCTGAAGCAGGGCCTGTGGCTGACCGTGATCCTCGGCCTGCTGTTCACGCTGTGCCAGGCCTACGAATATTCGCATGCGGCCTTCGCCTTCAGCGGCAACATCTACGGCGCCACCTTCTTCATGGCGACCGGCTTCCACGGCGCGCATGTCATCATCGGCACGATCTTCCTGGCGGTGTGCCTCTACCGGGCCTATCTTGGCCACTTCAAGCCGGAGCAGCATCTCGGCTTCGAGTTCGCCGCCTGGTACTGGCACTTCGTCGACGTGGTCTGGCTGTTCCTGTTCGTCTCGATCTATGTCTGGGGCGCTGGCGCACAGACCGCTGCCGGGCACTGACCGGCTGCCGCGCGCCCGGCGGTCGCGCTGACAGAAGGCGGCCGCGAGGCCGCCTTTTTCGTTCAGGAGGCATCAATGGCCGAAC
>NZ_JACXWY010000026.1:0-52556 GCF_014764685.1 Allobosea spartocytisi | reverse complement strand
ACCCGCTCCTGAGGCCAAATATGGCCTCGGCGCACCGTTGCGACGACCCATAACGACTATTATAGTCGTTTTTCTGGTGCGCGCAGATCGTCTGTCGGAGGTGATCATGAATGATCACCGGCCGACAAGTGCGGGCGGCGCGAGCCTTGCTGAATTGGACGCAAGAGATGCTCGCCGAAAAAGCCCTGGTGGCGTTGACCGCCCTCAAACGTCTGGAGTCCGAGCGCGGGCTCCCGACGCACGAGAGCACGCGGGACCAAGTTCGCCGCGCGCTGGAGGCGGCGGGGATTCTTTTTGTCGAATCCGACCGTGGCCGCGGAATCATGCTGCTTCACGAGGCAAAGCCTGCAACGGCTTCAGGGCGAAGGTCGGCAAACTTGAAACGTTGAAACCAGCATGTGTTAACGTTTAAGAAACCGTGTCGTCGAGGAGCTTTGATGCAGTCGCCACCCCGGGATCCAGCAGTGGATGATATCGCGCCGACAGCCGCAATCCTGACCGGCTATGACGAGCGCCACCTCGTGACATATCTCCGTCTGCTTGATGCCGACTCCGATGGCGCCGACTGGCAAGAGGTCGCAAAGCTCGTGTTGCGCATCGACCCGGCGACGGAACCCGATCGCGCACGCCGCGCCTGGGAGACGCATCTCGCCCGCGCACGATGGATGACGGAGAAGGGTTACCGCCATCTTCTCTATGGTGGAGCGCCGCACTAGAAAATAGTTCCGTGCAGACCGCGCA
This sequence comes from Allobosea spartocytisi, assembly GCF_014764685.1. Classification (NCBI taxonomy): domain Bacteria; kingdom Pseudomonadati; phylum Pseudomonadota; class Alphaproteobacteria; order Hyphomicrobiales; family Alloboseaceae; genus Allobosea; species Allobosea spartocytisi. Next base: position 51,815 of record NZ_JACXWY010000026.1, on the reverse strand, counting down.
GCATGCGCTGCTGTTGCTGTGGGTTTCAGAACACCACCTGAACGTGCATTCTCCTATCCACATCCGCGCATGAGCGGACGCTGGAGGAGACATCACAATGAGTGCTGCCGATTGGCGATCGGCGGACGCGTACCAGGAACTGCGGTTGCTCGACGCGCCGGCTTTCGCATTTGAATTCTTGCGCCGGAACTCCGAATTTCAGGAAGACCATAGGCGGCTTGCACACCGGAGCCGGGGCCGCGCTATCAATCCCTTGGACGCCGAGACGGCTGCGTTCGCCGAACGCTGGGGGGTGCGATTTCGCCCCCGAATTGCCCGACCTCCCCGCAACGGCCGCTCAATGGACAGCCAAAGCGCTCCCTCGCGTCGTCACCATCACAGATGCGCCCGACGAACTCGTCAATCCTGAACTCGGCTTGCCGCCGAGACTTCTTAGCGCAATTGCAAGAGCGGCCGCCGCACGGGCTCTAACGCTCGGCGGCACGCCGGTCCGTGTTGAATTCCTCAACACGGATGGTCCATACGCTGTGCTCCTACCGCTCGACCGGCTTTTCGAAATCCGCGTCGCTACCGCGTTACGCCTTTGGCATGGCCTCGGCGGGCGTCGAACGCCACCGGATGCCGGCGCCCTTACTCAAGAGCGCCGCAAGCGCTTCATCCTTGCGCTGCGCGCGCTCGATGCACGCCTGCTCGGAACGACATATCCGGACATCGCGGCTGGTCTCTTCGAAACCGCCCCTATCACCAAACGTGACTGGATTTCGCACGAACTGCGGGATCAGACCGGCCGTCTCGTGCGGCTCGGTTTCGAGATGATGAAGGGCGGCTACCGGCAGCTTGTTCTCTATCCTTACCGGCGCCGCATCTGAGACCGGTGCGATCTCACTGCCTGCCGACATCGCACTATTTTGGCCGAGACCCCTCCGCCACCGTGATCGCCAGTAGCCGCCGTCCTCCGACGGCCGCCCCAACGATCACCGAGGTATCCCATGTCCACCACTCTCGCAGGCGTGCCGCAACGCTACCTGCGTACGCCCGAAGCGGCACGCTTCGTTGGTCTTTCCATCCGCACGCTTGAAAAGCACCGCATCTACGGCACTGGCCCGCGCTATTCGAAACTTGGCGGACGTGTCGTCTATCGCGTCGAAGACCTGCAGGAGTGGGTCGACGCAGCCGCCAAGGCGTCGACGTCCGACCCTGGCAAAGCCGTCGTCCTGCCCGCGCGCCGCCATTCGCCTGCCGAGCTCGAGCAGGCGCGTCATCCGCGCCGCTGATCACCGCCATGTCGTCGCGCCACCGCTCACGCTCCGAACGCGAGCAGCTCGAACTGTTTCGGGCGCTGCCAGGCGATCTCGCGCCGCGCGACGCCCAGGACCTCATGGCCTATCCTTTCTTCTCGCTCGCCAAGACCCATCGCATCACGCCGATCGACTACCGGAGCGGCGAGATTGCCATCCGCGTCGAGGCCGTGCCGGAGCACGGCATGGCGACCATCTGGGACGCCGATATCCTGATCTGGGCCGCCTCCCAGATCGTCCAGGCACGCGACAGCGGCCTGCGCACCTCACGCCTGATGGCGGCAACACCCTATGAGATTCTGTCGTTCATCGGTCGCGGTGACAGCGCACGCGACTATCACAGGCTGAAAGCGGCCCTCGACCGCCTTCAATCGACGACCGTCGCCACGACGCTGCGCCAGACCAACGAACGCCGCGCGCACCGCTTCTCGTGGATCAACGAATGGACGGAGCGCGCGGATGCGCATGGGCGCGCCGACGGCATCGATCTCATCGTACCGGACTGGTTCTACAAAGCTGTTCTCGACGAAGCGTTGGTGCTCACGATTGACCGCGACTACTTCAGGCTGACCGGCGGCCTGGAGCGCTGGCTTTATCGCATCGTGCGCAAGCATGCCGGTCGCCAGCGTGCAGGTTGGCGGTTCGCCTTTCGTCATCTCTACGACAAGTCCGCAAGCCTTTCGCCGTTCAAACGCTTTGCCTTCGAATTGCGCGACATCGCGCGCCGCCAGCCGCTTCCGGGCTATCGGCTCGATGTCGAGCGCGACCGCGGCGGACATGAACTGCTCGTTTTCCTTCCGGCTCGTTTGTCCACAGCAGCATGTGGACAGCCTGTGGAAGCGGTCGTGCCATCAGGAACCACCGTTCCCGTGCCATCGGGAACCGCGCGCCCGTGCCATCAGGAACCGGAAGGCGCATTTTCAAACGGAAAATCCGCTGCTTACGACGCCCCTAACTTAGAATCTAACAAACAAGAATCTAACGATTCTGTTGTTTCCCATCGGCCCGCAGGGTGGAAAACCGATGGTGACGCGCCGTGATCGTCGCGCTGCTCAATCAAAAGGGCGGCGTCGGCAAGACGACACTCGCCTTGCACCTCGCAGGACACTGGGCCCGTCACGGAAAGCGCGTGACCCTCATCGACGCCGATCCCCAAGGATCGGCTCTCGACTGGTCCGAGCAGCGCGCCCGGCGCCACCACGCACGTTTGTTCGGCGTGGTCGGTCTCGCCCGCGATACGCTCCACCGTGAAGCTCCCGAGCTTGCCCGCGATGCGGACCATATTGTCATAGACGGCCCGCCTCGCATCGCCGCCTTGTTGCGCTCGGCGTTGCTCGCGGCCGACGCCGTTCTTGTACCGGCCCAGCCATCGCCGCTCGATGGCTGGGCGTCCGCCGAGATGCTGGCCCTGATCGCCGAAGCGCGCATCTTCCGTCCTGCCCTTGTCGCACGCTTCGTGCTCAACCGCTGTGCCGCGCGCACCGTCATCGCCCGCGACACGGCGCAGAGTCTCGCTGACCACGATCCGCCGGCGCTCGCCACGCGCATCAGCCAGCGTGTGGTTTTCGCGGACGCCGCGCGCACCGGTCAGCTCGCCTTCGAGCAAAGCGCGACGAGCGCCGCTGCCCGCGAGATCGCCTCCCTCGCTGTCGAGACCGAAAGGCTCGCACCATGACGGCGCGGCGTTCGAACGGCGGCTTCGCATCCCGACCACGCGATGCGGACGCCTGGATCAAGGCGCCCGATCGCAGCGCCGGTGCGACGCCGGAGAGCGATCCCTATACGGCGCGCCTCACCGTGGACATCACGCCCGCGCTCCGCGGCCGCATCAAAATCGCGGCCTTCCAACGCGGCCAGACGGTCGCCGACATGCTGCGGGCGCTCCTCACGCGCGAATTCCCCAACACCGATGGAGAACAAACATGATGACCAATCCCGCCTTCGCACACGCGCGAGCCGGTTCGCCTGACACGCTGACGGCAGTCGAACTGACGTGGCTCGAGAAACGCATCGAGCACTGGATAAGATTCGGTCACGACACGGGCGAAACGATCATCGATCGTCGCCGACGTGTCCTCACCTTTGCGCCGAACACGATCTTCGGCTTCGTTCGCTGGGCTTCCAACGATTACGGCACGATCGTTTCACGCATCGACATCTTGCGCGCGATCGCGCCAGGCGAGGCCTATCAGACGCTGCCTTTTGTCCGTCCCGGCGGCGAGATCCTGCTCCGGATCAGCGGCTGGCCCAAAGTCGAGCGCGTCCTCGCCACAATCGACACGGTCGAAACGCTCGGCATTGATCCTGCAGCCGTCGCGCCGGACTACTGGAGGCACGTCCACAATCGCCTCGGGGCAGGTTACGAGCCCCGCCCCTACAGCCGCGACCAGCATCGCGCGTGGCTCTTGCGCGACCGGGTGCTCAAGTGACGCGGTTCGGCTACGTCATGACGACGTATCTGGTGCTGCTCGTCTCCGCCTGCAGCGCGATCTTCCCTGTCTCGCCCAAATTCATTTGGAACGCCAGCGACAGCGTGCCGATCGGCCTCTACGCCATCCACTCTGTCGGCGCGCTCCACGTCACCCAACTTGTCGTCGTGCGTCCACCGGACGCCCTGGCCCAATTCCTCTCCGACCGCCGTTATTTGCCCAAGGGCGTGCCCATGCTGAAGCGTGTGCTCGCGCTTCCAGGCCAGACGGTATGCCGCCGCCAGCGCACCATCACCGTCGACGGCATAGCGATGGGCGATGCGCTCGATCGCGACACGCACGATCGACCGCTGCCCGTCTGGCAAGGCTGCCAGCGCATTCCCGACGGCCAGGTCTTCCTCATGAACTGGCAATCCGCAGACTCGCTCGACGGCCGTTATTTCGGGCTGCTTTCCCGCACGACGATCGCCGGCCGCGCCGACCCGATATGGACGCGGGAGGAGGACTGACCGTGCTTCACCTCCAGCCGTCCTGCGGCCGAGCTTCGTCGGCGCACGGTCGATCCCCCTTCTCCTTTCCGGCCTGCCGATCCGGACAGCCATCGCATCTTCGCATCGCGCTGATCAGCGCTTGTCTGTCCGCCGGGGTGATCGCGGCTGGCGGGCCGGTGTGCGCCCAATCGACGCCCATCCATCATATCGCGCGCGTTCCAGATGCCACACGCTTTGCAGCGTTCGTGGCCGAGGCCTCGCAGCGCTTCGGCATTCCGACAACGTGGATGCGGGCCGTGATGCGCGCCGAGAGCTTCGGCGACGTACACGCGATATCGCCGAAAGGGGCGATGGGCTTGATGCAGATCATGCCGCAAACCTGGGCGACACTGCGACAACGCTACCATCTCGGCGCTGATCCCTACGACGTCCATGACAACATCATCGCCGGTGCCGGCTATCTGCGCGAACTGCACGACCGCTATGGGGTTCCCGGCTTCCTTGCGGCCTACAACGCCGGTCCAGCGCGCTGGGAAGATCATCTCGCCACCGGCCGCCCGTTGCCGGCGGAAACGCGCGCTTACCTGACCAGGCTCGCGCCCATTGTCGGTGGCAGCGTGATCGACGACACGACATTGCTCGCGTCCGTCGTCCGATCATGGACCGAGGCATCGTTGTTTCCAAAACAGCCGTCCACCGCATCGGACGACACAACGAAGACCGGCGGGCCGCAGTCGTCCAACGCGCCGAGCGTCCGTTCGCCGCAGGATTGGACCGGACTCGCACCGCAAGCCGACGGGCTCTTCGTCGTGCTGTCGTCTGATCGACGAACCCCATGAGCGGTGTCAGTTCGGCAGGTGCATTGAACTGCGTACCCCGACAGTTGCGAGGGTCGGAAGGTCGGCAGAGGAACCACAACCACGGACGGCAAGGGAAAAGGCCGGCCTTCGGCGCGGCTTATGTGGTTGGTTGTATTGGACAATTTACCGATATCACCGACTACCCCTGCTGGCGCTCACCTCGATTTGTCCAAGCAAATCAATGTCTGAACCGCCGTCGCACGCCTGAACACCCGGATTCGGCCCGATGACGACGCGCGACGACGACCTGCGCATCCGGCCCGGCCGCATCCAGCATGGCAACCGCGGCGGCAAACGTCCGCAGACCTTCGTCGGCGAGGTGATGCGGGCCGCAAAGAAGGCCGGGCATGTCGGGAACAGCTTCCGCTCCGGCCAGGGGCGGAGCCGCTCCCGCTTCGGCCGTGGCCGGCGCGCCGCAGTCTCGATCCGGCTGCGCTCGAATGCCCGGCGCGTCGTCACCAAGGCGCGCGTCGTCCGTCACCAGGGTCCGCGATTCCGCTCGGCGCCTTTGCCGAAGCACATCGCCTATCTCAAACGCGAAGGCGTCACCAAAGACGGTCAGCCGGCGCGGATGTTCGATGCGGCCGGAGACGAAGCCGACGAGCGTGCGTTCGCCGAGCGCTGCAAGGACGATCGCCACCATTTCCGCTTCATCGTCTCTCCAGAGGATGCGGCCGAGATCGGCGACCTCAAGACGTTCACGCGCGAGCTGGTCACCGACATGGAAAGGGACCTCGGCACCCAGCTCGACTGGGTCGCCGTCGATCACTGGAACACCGACAATCCCCATGTCCACCTCCTGATCCGCGGCCGCGCCGATGACGGCCAGGATCTGGTGATCAGCCGCGACTATATCAGCCGAGGAATCCGCGACCGGGCCGCCGAGCGGATCACGCTCGAACTTGGTCCCCGCACTGAACAGCAAATCCACAGCGCGCTTCAACGCGAGGTGGAGGCCGAGCGCTGGACAAGTCTCGATCGGGCGCTGCGCGACATTTCGGACGAATGCGGCGGCGTCGCAGATCTTCGGCCTGGTCCGAACGCCGAGGATCCGGAGCTGCGTCGCCTGTTGCTCGGACGGGCGGCCAAGCTCGAACGTCTCGGCTTGGCCGATCCGGTTGGCCCGGCCTGCTGGACCCTCAAGCCCGGCCTCGACGGAACACTGCGCCAGCTCGGTATCCGCGGCGACATCATCAAGACGATGCACCAAGCCATGAGCCGAAGCGGATCAGAACCGGACGTCAGCCGCTTCGCGCTGCATGGCGACGAGCCTTCCCATCCGGTGCTCGGCCGACTCGTCCAGCGTGGTCTCGATGACGAGCTCAAGGGCACGGCCTACGTCATCGTCGCCGGCGTCGACGGCCATACCCACCATTTGCGGTTTGCAGACCTCGAATTCACCGGCGATGCCACGCCCGACGCGATCGTCGAGGTGCGCGCTTATGACGATCCCGATGGACGACGACGACTATCGCTCGCGACCAGGTCGGATCTGTCCATTTCTGATCAGGTCGGGGCATCGGGAGCGACCTGGCTCGATCGTCAGCTTCTTGCGAAAGACCCACCGCTCAGCGCCAGCGGCTTCGGCGCCGAAGTCCGCGACGCAATGGATGCCCGCGCTGATCACCTGGTCGAGGAAGGCCTGGCCAGACGACAGGGCCAGCGCGTGATCGTCGCCCGCGATCTCCTTTCGACACTCCAGCGACGCGAGCTTGAGGAGGCCACGGCCAGATTATCAGCCGACACGGGTCTGGCGTACCACCCGGCCGCTGAAGGCGAGCGTGTCGCTGGCGTTTATCGCGAACGGGTGACACTCGCGTCGGGGCGCTTCGCCATGATCGATGATGGGTTGGGATTCCAACTCGTGCCGTGGCGTCCGGCTTTGGAAAAGAACCTCGGCCGCGAAGTCCGTGGCGTCATGGCGCCGGGCGGACGAGTCGACTGGGACCCGGGGCGGAAACGGGGACTGGGCCTGTGAAGGCGCGCCTGCGGTGCATCCGATTTCTGACCCAGCGTGTCCGGCCCTTTGATCCCATACGGTTCGTGCTTGCAGCAAGCGATCGCGGAAGCGCTGGTGTGGCGCCATGAACCCGACCAAAATACTCTGGCTGCAAGTCTTCGTTGTGTGCTCGACCACGCTCGGCTTCGTCTGGGCCGCGACGCAATGGACGGCGTGGCAGCTTGCCTTCCAGCCGCAGCTCGGCAGCCCCTGGTTCTCGCTCTTCGGATGGCCGGTCTATTTCCCGGTGGCCTTCTTCTGGTGGTGGTTCTCTTTCGACGCTTACGCACACGACATTTTCGTCACCGGCGGCTTCATCGCTGGCGCAGGCGGGGTCGCTGCCTTCGTCGTCGCGGTCGCCATGTCGGTCTGGCGTGCGCGCGAGGTAAAGCGCGCCACGACCTACGGTTCGGCTCGCTGGGCCGAGGAACGCGAGATCCGCGCAGCCGGCCTTCTTCACCCAGATGGCGTATTGCTCGGCCGCTGGCACGGAGCCTACCTCCGTCACCATGGGCCCGAGCATGTGCTGTGTTTCGCACCGACCCGAAGCGGCAAGGGCGTCGGTCTTGTTGTTCCGACGCTGCTGACCTGGCCGGGAAGCTGCATCGTCCATGACATCAAGGGGGAGAACTGGACGCTCACCGCCGGCTGGCGTGCGCGGTTCGGCCGCGTGGTCCTGTTCGATCCGACCAATCCGCAAAGCAGCGCTTACAATCCTTTGCTCGAGGTCCGGCGCGGTGAGTTTGAAGTCAGAGATGTCCAGAACATCGCCGACGTGCTGGTTGATCCCGAAGGGGCACTGGAACGCAGGAACCATTGGGAGAAGACCAGCCATTCGCTTCTGGTCGGCACGATCCTGCATGTCCTTTACGCCGAACCCGACAAGACGCTCGCCGGCGTCGCCAATTTCCTCTCCGATCCGAAGCGACCAATCGAGAAGACGCTTCGGGCGATGATGACCACGCCGCATCTCGGCGAGAAGGGAGTCCATCCCGTCGTCGCCAGCGCCGCGCGAGAGCTGTTGAACAAGAGCGAGAACGAGCGCAGCGGCGTACTGTCGACCGCGATGTCCTTCCTGGGCCTCTATCGAGATCCGGTGGTCGCGGCGGTCACACAACGCTGCGACTGGCGCATCCGCCACCTGGTCGAGGCTGAGCATCCGGTGACGCTCTATCTCGTCGTGCCACCCTCGGACATCAGCCGCACGAAACCGCTCGTGCGCCTCATCCTCAACCAGATCGGAAGACGGCTAACCGAAGAGCTAGAGAACAAGCGGCGGCGACATCGCCTGCTGCTGATGCTCGATGAGTTTCCCGCGCTCGGCAGGCTCGACTTCTTCGAGTCGGCATTGGCGTTCATGGCGGGCTATGGATTGAAATCCTTCCTGATCGCGCAGTCGCTGAACCAGATCGAGAAGGCGTACGGTCAGAACAATTCCATCCTGGACAATTGCCACGTGCGCGTCTCGTTCGCCAGCAACGACGAACGCACGGCGAAACGCGTGTCGGATGCACTTGGCACGGCCACCGAAATCCGAGCGATGAAAAACTATGCCGGCAGCCGACTCAGTCCGTGGCTTGGACATCTGATGATCTCCCGGCAAGAAACCGCGCGGCCGCTGTTGACTCCCGGCGAGATCATGCAGCTCCCGCCCGACGACGAGATCGTCATGATATCGGGAAGTGCGCCCGTCCGGGCGAAGAAAGCTCGGTATTACGAAGACCCCGAGCTCGCCGGGCGGATTCTTCCGCCGCCCAGATCATCGGGCGGAAACGCTGTTCTTCGACCGCCAGCCCCCAACATGTCCCAGGTGAATACCTGGAGCGGCGCGATCGCGTCAGCGCCAACCGCCGCAGAGACGGACGATCCGGACAATGCGGGAATCCGGCGCGAACCCGAACTTCCGGACCATGAGGAGATTGTTCCCGAGCCACGAAAGCCGGTGCAGGAATTCGAGCCCGTCGAGGACGAGCCAGACGACGACGCCCAGCGCCAGCGGATCATGCAGCGCAATTTCGGCAGCGCGCGACAAATCTCGCTCGACGCGGACGATGACATGCAGATGTAGCCGTGCGCACGAAGCACACCTTTCGGCTTCCACCCGACCTGGCTACGAAGCTCGCCGATTACGCCGCCCGCAAGCGCGTGCCGCAGGCGTTGATCGTCGAGGCAGCGCTCGCCTCTTATCTTTCGCCCGATGCCGCGGACCGACTAGAAGCGGCGCTCGCGCGACGCCTGGACCGTATGGTCCGCGACATGGAGCGCATCGAGCGCCACGTCACGATCTCAAATGAAGCGCTCGCGGTGTTCGTCCGGTTTTGGCTGACCAGCACGCCGCCGCTGCCTGACACGGCGCTTGCCGCCGCGCAAACAAAAGGACGAGAGCGCTACGAAGGTTACATCGAAGCGCTCGGCCGTCGTCTCGCGCGCGGTCACAAACTAGCTGACGAGGTGATTCGCGACGTGCCGCCGCAAAAGGAGGGTTCAGCAGACACGCAGTCAGAATAGCGATCGTCCTTCTCGCTTGTCATTCTATCCCAGAGCCCTCCCGCCTCCTTGTTGTTGTTGCGCAGTCCCAGTTCCGGCTCTTTCTACTCAACCCCGCTGACATCTGCGCCTCCACAGGAGGCTAATTTGCGGGGCTCTTGTGACGACGATCTCCCTCCGATCTGAAGTATTCGCCCGAGGCGCGCGCATGCTGCGCACGGCGCTTGGTCCGGCGATCTCCGGCTATCTCGAAGATCCCAGCATCGTCGAGGTGATGCTCAACCCTGACGGTCGCCTCTGGATCGATCGGCTGTCAGGCGGTCTTGAAGACACCGGCTGTCGCGTCACGCCCGCGGACGCCGAGCGCATCGTGCGCCTGGTCGCGCACCATGTCGGGGTCGAAGTGCATGCCGGCAGCCCGCGCGTCTCGGCGGAATTGCCGGAAAGCGGGGAGCGGTTCGAGGGCCTGGTGCCGCCCGTGGTGGCTGCGCCGTGCTTTGCCATCCGGCGGCCGGCCGTCGCCGTTTACACGCTCGGCGACTACGTCGAGGCCGGCATCATGTCGGCCGACCAGGCCGAGCTGCTCCGCGCGGCCGTGCGCGACCGAAAGAACGTGCTGGTCGCCGGCGGGACGAGCACCGGCAAGACGACGCTGGTCAACGCGATCCTCGCAGAAGTCGCCAAGACCGGCGACCGCATCGTGCTCATCGAGGATACGCGCGAGTTGCAATGCGCCGCGCCGAACCTCGTGGCGCTGCGCACCAAGGACGGGGCTGCGTCGCTGTCTGATCTGGTCCGCTCGTCGCTGCGCCTGCGGCCCGACCGCATCCCAATCGGCGAGGTTCGCGGGGCAGAGGCGCTCGATCTTCTGAAAGCCTGGGGCACGGGACACCCCGGGGGCGTGGGCACGCTGCACGCAGGCTCCGCCATCGGCGCACTGCGCCGGCTCGAACAGCTCATCCAGGAAGCCGTGGTCACCGTTCCGCGCGCGCTCATCGCCGAGACGATCGACCTCATCGCGGTCCTCACCGGCCGCGGCTCCGCGCGCCGGCTCGCCGAGCTCGCAGCGGTGAAGGGCCTCTCGCCCGCCGGCGACTACGTCCTCACCCCCGCAGGAGAACCGTGATGTTAATCAAGGATGCCCGCCGTGCGTTCGCCACGGCAACCGCCTTCGTCTTCGTCGCCCTCGCAACCGCGCCGGCCTATGCGGCCGGATCGAACATGCCGTGGGAGCAGCCGCTCAACCAGATCCTGGAGAGCATCCAAGGGCCCGTGGCCAAGGTCGTGTCGGTGATCATCATTATCGTCACCGGTCTGACGCTCGCCTTCGGCGAGACCAGCGGCGGCTTCCGTCGCCTCATTCAGATCGTCTTCGGCCTCAGCATCGCCTTCGCAGCGTCGAGCTTCTTCCTGACCTTCTTCCAGTTCGGCGGCGGGGTGACGGTGTGATGGAGCAAGATGGCGCCATCGCCGGCTTCTATGCGCCCGTTCACCGAGCGTTGACCGAGCCGATCCTCTTGGGCGGCGCGCCGCGCGCCGTGGCGATCGTGAACGGCACGCTTGCTGCCGCGATCGGGCTCGGTCTTCGGCTCTGGATCGTGGGCGGCCTCATCTGGCTTGTCGGTCACATCGCCGCCGTTTGGGCGGCGAAGCGTGACGCCGCCTTCGTCGACGTCGTGCGTCGGCATCTGCGTTATCCGCAGCACATGGTCTCGTGAGGTTCGCCCGATGATGAACCTTGCCGAGTATCGTCGCCATAACCAGAGCCTCGCCGACTTCCTGCCGTGGGCGGCGCTCGTCGCCAAGGGCGTTGTTCTCAACAAGGATGGCTCCTTCCAGCGCACCGCACGCTTTCGCGGTCCAGACTTGGATTCTTCCACGCCCGCCGAGTTGGTGGCCATCACGTCGCGTCTCAATAATGCGTTGCGTCGCCTTGGCTCCGGCTGGGCCGTGTTCATTGAGGCCCAGCGCGTGCCGGCGCACAGGTATCCGTCAACTCAATTTCCGGATCCCGTTTCGGCGCTGGTCGATGCCGAACGTCGAGCCCAATTCGAAGAAGAAGGCGCGCATTTCGAGAGCGGCTACTTCCTGACACTGCTCTGGCTGCCGCCCGCCGATGACGCGGCCCGCGCGGAAGCTTGGCTCTATGAGAACCGCGCCCAGGGCGCCGCCGACTGGCGTGCCACGCTCGAAGGTTTCGTCGACCGCACCGATCGCGTGCTCGCGCTGCTCGAAGGCTTCATGCCGGAATCGGATTGGCTCGATGACGCCGAGACCCTGACCTACCTGCATTCCTGCATCTCGACGCGGCGCCAGCGCGTGCGCGTGCCGGAAACGCCGATGTACCTCGACGCCATCCTGGTGGACGAGGACCTGACGGGTGGCCTCGAACCACGGCTCGGCCGCGCACATCTGCGCACGCTCACCATCATGGGCTTTCCATCACAGACTTGGCCGGGCCTGCTCGACGACCTCAATCGCCTGGCGTTTTCCTATCGCTGGGCGACACGCGCCATCTGCCTCGACAAGACCGACGCGGCCAAGCTCCTCGGCAAGATCCGCCGTCAGTGGTTCGCCAAGCGCAAGAGCATCATGGCGATCCTCAAGGAGGTGATGACCAACGAGGCGTCGGTGCTGATGGACTCCGACGCCGCCAACAAGGCGCTCGATGCCGACGCCGCTCTGCAAGAACTTGGCACCGACCTCGTCGGCGAGGCCTACGTCACCGCCACTGTTACCGTCTGGGACGATGATCCGCGGATCGCGGACGAGCGCCTTCGCCTGGTCGAGAAGGCCATTCAGGGCCGCGACTTCACCTGCATGCGCGAAGGCGTCAACGCGATCGAAGCCTGGCTTGGGTCTCTCCCAGGGCATGTCTACGCCAATGTCCGGCAGCCGCCGATCTCCACGCTCAACCTCGCGCATATGATGCCGTTTTCGGCGGTTTGGGCCGGGCCTGAACGGGACGAGCACTTCCAGGCGCCGCCGCTTCTCTTCGCCAAGACCGAGGGATCGACCCCGTTCCGCCTCAGCCTCCATGTCGGGGATGTCGGCCACACCTTGATCGTCGGCCCGACGGGCGCCGGCAAGAGTGTGCTGCTCGCGTTGATGGCCTTGCAGTTCCGGCGCTATGCCGGTGCACAGGTCTTCGCCTTCGACTTCGGCGGCAGCATCCGGGCGGCGGCGCTCGCGATGGGCGGCGATTGGCACGATCTCGGCGGAGCGCTCTCCGACAGCGCCGCCGAGCCCGTCGCGCTCCAACCGCTCGCGCGGGTCGATGATCCCGGAGAGCGCGCGTGGGCCGCCGAATGGGTCGCGGCGCTCCTCGGTCGCGAGTCCGTCACCGTCACTCCGGAACTGAAGGAACACCTATGGTCAGCGCTGACTTCGCTTGCGTCCGCGCCTATCCAGGAGCGCACCATCACCGGGCTCTCGGTGCTCCTGCAATCAAATGCCCTGAAACAGGCGATCCAGCCCTACACCGTGGCAGGCCCCTGGGGACGACTGCTCGACGCCGAGACGGAGCGGCTCGGCGAGGCCGAAGTCCAGGCTTTCGAAACGGAAGGGTTGATCGGCGCGGGCGCGGCTCCAGCCGTCCTATCCTATCTCTTCCATCGCATCGAAGATCGCTTCGACGGCCGACCCACCTTGCTCATCGTCGACGAAGGTTGGCTCGCCCTCGACGATCCCGGCTTCGCCGGGCAACTGAGAGAGTGGCTGAAGACGCTTCGGAAAAAAAATGCCAGCGTCATCTTTGCCACGCAGTCGCTTGCCGACATCGACGGCAGTGCGATCGCACCAGCCATCATCGAGAGCTGCCCGACCCGCATCCTGCTTCCCAACGAGCGCGCGCTCGAGCCGCAGATCGCGGCGATCTACCAGCGCTTCGGTCTCAACGATCGCCAAATTGAGATTCTGAGCCGCGCGACGCCGAAGCGCGAATATTACTGCCAGTCGCGACGCGGCAATCGCCTATTCGAACTCGGGCTGTCCGAAGTCGCGCTCGCCTTCACCGCCGCCTCGGCGAAATCCGATCAGACCGCCATCGAAGAGCTGCTCGCGGAACACGGCCGCGGCGGCTTCACCGCCGCCTGGCTGCGCCGAAAGGATCTCGACTGGGCAGCGGACATGCTCACCCACAACCAGGAGACCACGTCATGATCCGTCACCGCTTGCGCGCCTTGCTCATCGCAGGCGCCGCCGCTTTCACCATTACGGCCATCGCCAGCGGACCGGCGCGTGCGCAATGGATCGTGTTCGATCCGACCAATTATGCGCAGAACATCCTAACCGCCGCGCGTGAGCTTCAGCAGGTCAACAATGAAATCCAGATGCTGGAGAACCAGGCGACGTCGCTGATCAATCAGGCGCGCAATCTCGCAAGCCTGCCGTACTCGTCGCTCACGCAGCTTCAGCAGCAGATCACCCAGACCCAGCAGCTCCTCGCGCAGGCGCAGCGCATCGCCTACAGCGTCTCAAGCATCGACCAGTCGTTCACGCAGACCTATCCGCAGGCCTATTCCAGCGGGACGTCGTCGCAGCAGCTTCTCACGGATGCGAAGAGTCGCTGGCAGAACGCACTCGCCGGGTTCCAGGATACGATGCGCGTGCAAGCCGGCGTTGTGAGCAATCTCAACACCACGCGGACGCAGATCAACGCTTTGGTGTCCTCCAGCCAGTCGGCGACCGGCGCGCTGCAGGCCGCACAGTCGGGCAATCAGCTCGTGGCGCTTCAGACCACGCAGCTTGCGGACCTGACCGCGCTGATGGCGTCGATCGCACGCGCGCAGAGCCTCGATGCCGCGCGGACCCTTGAGACGCAGGCGCAGGCACAAGCGCAGACACAGGCATTCCTCAACTACGGCGCTGGTTACCAGGCCGGCTCCGCGCAGATGTTCCATTGATGCGAACCCGGCTTCTCAATCTGCCTGCTGTCGGCCGGGCTGTCGGCTTTTTGCTTGTCGCCATCGCGATCGTCGCGGCGGCACTGCACTTCCACACATCGCCTCCACGCCTCGAGCCGCGTGCGATGGAGGAACACACGCCCGACTCGCTCGCCGAAGAGCTCAAGCGGTGTCAGCTCATCGCCGACCAGGCCAAGGACGATCCGGCCTGCGAGGCGGCCTGGGCTGAAAACCGCCGCCGCTTCTTCACCTATACGCCGGCCTCCGGACCGAAGAACCCGACTCCGGCTCCAGCCAAGAACACCGACAGGTAAGCATCATGGGCGGCACGGGAGTCATCGACAATTTCCTGGGCACCTTCACCCAGTATATCGATTCCGGCTTCGGCCTCGTTCAAGGTGACGTGCGCTGGCTCGCCAGCGTCCTCATCGCCATCGACATCACGCTGGCGGGGCTCTTCTGGGCGATGGCGCCCGACGAGGACGTGCTCGCGCGCCTGATCCGCAAGACGCTCTATATCGGCCTCTTCGCCTTCATCATCGGCAACTACAACAATCTCGCGCAGATCATCTACAACAGCTTCGCCGGCCTCGGGATCAAGGCCGGTGGCGGCACGATGAGCGCTGCGCAGCTCCTGCAGCCCGGCAAGATCGCCGAGGTCGGGATCGATGCCGGCAAGCCGATCCTCACCGCCATCTCCGGTATGATGGGCTTCACCAGCGTCTTCGCCAATCTGGTGCAGATCGTCATTCTTCTGGTCGCGTGGCTGATCGTCGTCATCAGCTTCTTCGTCATGGCGATCCAGCTCTTTGTGAGTTTGATCGAGTTCAAGCTGACGACGTTGGCCGGTTTCGTACTCGTGCCGTTCGGGCTCTTCGGCCGTACGGCCTTCCTCGCCGAACGGGTGCTGGGCAACGTGGTGTCCAGCGGGATCAAGATTCTCGTGCTCGCCGTCATCATCGGCATCGGCTCCACGATCTTCAATCAATTCACCAGCGGCTTCAACAATCCGCCGACAATTTCCGACGCGCTGACGCTGATCCTCGCAGCGCTCTCGCTCCTTGGCCTCACGATCTTCGGTCCAGGCATCGCCAATGGCCTGATCGCGGGCGGACCGCAGCTCGGCGCCGGCGCGGCTGTCGCGACAGGATTGGGAGCGGCCGGGATCGGAGCGGCCGGCATTGCGGCGACCGCCGGGGGTGTCGCCGCGGCCGGCGGCGCGATCGCCGGGACGGCGCGCGCGGGAGCCGCGGTCGCGGGCGGCGCCAGCGCCGCATATCGCGCGGGTGGGGCAGCGGGTGTCGCCCAAGCTGCCGGCTCAGTCGCCATGAGCCCACTGCGCCGCGCCGCCAGCAGCCTTCAAGAAAGCTTCGCCTCTGGCGAGCGTGCCGTCATGAGCGGCGGCGCGCGCTCGTCGTCATCCGCCGGCGCGTCCGCCGCGTCGGACAGCCCGCCAGCATGGGCCCAGCGCATGAAGCGCGGCCAGACCATCAACCGCGGCGTCACCGCCGCCGACCACGCAATCCGCTCCGGTGATCGGGCAAGCGGCGGGCATCAGGTCGATCTTTCCGAGGGGGAATAGCTCATGTTCCGACGATCGACCGTGCGCTATGGCAAGACGCCGGACGCGGAGACGCCATATCAAAAGGCCGGCCAGGTCTGGGACGAGCGGATTGGCTCCGCGCGCGTTCAGGCCAAGAACTGGCGCCTGGCTTTCTTCGGCGCACTCGTTCTCAGCGGTGGGCTCGCCGGCGGCCTGGTCTGGCAATCGGCCCGCGGCACCATCACGCCTTGGGTTGTGCAGGTTGACAAGCTCGGCCAGGCCCAGGCCGTCGCGCCCGCCACCGCGGACTACCAGCCGACCGACCCGCAGATCGCGTGGCACTTGGCGCGCTTCATCCAGGAAGTGCGCGGCATCCCCGCCGACCCCGTGGTGCTGCGTCAGAACTGGCTCGACGCCTACAACTACGTCACGGACAAGGGGGCGCTCGCGCTCAATGACTATGCGCGGACGAGCGATCCGTTTTCCAAGGTCGGCAAGAACCAAGTCTCCGTCGACGTCGCGAGCGTCATCCGCGCCTCCGACTCCAGCTTTCGCGTCGAATGGACGGAGCGTCATTACATCGACGGCGCGCTTGCCTCGACTGAGCGATGGAGCGCCATCCTCACCATCGCGCTGCAGATGCCGACCGACGCCGATCGGCTGAAGAAGAATCCGCTCGGCGTCTACGTCCACGCCCTCAATTGGTCAAAGGAGCTCGGCTGATGCGCCCGCTTGCGATCTCGTCGCTCTTACTTGCGTCTGTCTCCCTCGGCGCCTGCGCCACAGCCTGGAAACCGCCGCAGATCAGCTACGACAACACGCCGAAGCCCGCGGTGCTGCAGGCCGAGCCGCCCAAGCCCATTCAGATCGTCGAGGTGCCGAAGCCGTTGCCGCTGCCCGGACAACTCAAGCCGCTGCCCGGGAACACGAAGCGCGCCCCCGAACCTGCGGATCCGCATGCTCGCGTCGATCAGGCCAATGGCGCGGCCCGCGTCCAGCCGACACGGGCAGGCTATCTCAACGCTATCCAGGTCTACCCCTTTTCCGATGGCGCGCTGTATCAGGTCTATGCCGCGCCGGGCCAAATCACCGACATCGCGCTCGAGCCGGGCGAGCAGTTGACGGGCTCAGGGCCTGTCGCTGCCGGAGATACCGTGCGGTGGATCATCGGCGACACCGAGAGCGGCGCCGGGCCAGCCAAACGTGTCCACATCCTGGTGAAGCCCACCCGTGCGGATCTCATCACCAACCTTGTCATCAATACAGACCGCCGGACCTATCACCTCGAGCTGCATTCCGACGACAAGACGTATATGGCGTCGGTCTCTTGGGCTTATGCGCAGGATCAGCTCATCGCGCTGCGCCAGCAGAATGCGGCCGCCGAGGCCGCTGCCCCCGTCGCAACCGGCGTCGACATCAATGCACTGAACTTCCGCTATCGCATCGAGGGCGATACTCCGCCGTGGCGGCCGCTGCGCGCCTTCGATGACGGCCGGCAGGTGTTCATCGAATTCCCGACCGGGATCTCACAGGGTGAGCTGCCACCGCTCTGGGTGATCGGCGCGGAAGGCGACGGCCAGCTCGTCAACTACCGTGTCCGCGGCAATCACATGATCGTCGACCGCCTGTTCGCTGCGGCGGAGCTGAAGCTCGGCGGCAAGCACCAGGAGCTGGTGCGCATCGTCCGCACCGATGGGAGGCCGCGGTGACGGACGAAGCCAGGGATGACGTGGGGCCGAGCGCGGCCGCACGTCCGGCTGAGGAGATGCGCTTGCGCGCCAAGCGACCGCCGGTAACCCGGCTGTCCCGCAAGGTCCTGCTTGGCGTCGGCGCCGCCGCGGCCATTGGCATTGGAGGCGCACTACTCTTCGCCTTGAAGCCGCAGCATCAGACAACCGGCGCCGAACTCTTCAACACCAACAACCGCAACACGCCAGATGGTCTCGCGAACCTGCCGCGCGATTATACGGGGCTGCCAAAGCCCGTGCCACAGCTTGGACCGCCGCTGCCCGGTGATCTCGGCAAGCCCATCCTCAACGCCGGAGCGCCTTCGCCCAGCATGCCAATGCCGGGACCGACACCGGAGGAGCAACGGCTCGCTCAGGAGATGGAGGCCGCCCGCACCAGTCATCTCTTCGCGACAACGAACGTCGTCGCGCCGAGCATGCCGATCGCGCCATCTCCAACGGCTGTCTCGCCGGGACAGACGCCGGCGAGCACATCGTCTGATCTCACGTCGCAAGATCACAAACTCGCATTCCTCAATGGCAACATCGACCGCAGAACAACGAGCTCCGATCGCGTCCAGCCGCCAGCAAGCCCCTATGTATTGCAGGCGGGCGCCGTGATTCCGGCATCGCTGATCACAGGCCTGCGGTCCGATCTGCCCGGACAGGTCACCGCGCAGGTGACCGAGGACGTCTACGACAGTCCGACGGGCAAGACCTTATTGATTCCGCAGGGGTCGCGCCTCGTCGGCCAGTATGATGCGCAGATCGCATTTGGCCAGTCGCGCGCCTTGCTCGTCTGGAACCGCCTCATCATGCCGAATGGCAAGTCGATCGTACTCGAACGCCAGCCCGGCGCCGACACCGAGGGCTATGCCGGGCTCGAAGACGAGGTCGACAACCATTGGGGCATGTTGTTCAAGGCTGCGATCCTCTCGACCATCTTATCCGTCGGCGCCGAGGCTGGAACGAGCAATAGCGAGAACAACCTCGCCCAGGCGATCCGGATGGGCGCGTCGCAAAGCTTCAACCAGGCTGGCGAACAGATCGTAGGCCGCTCCCTCAATATCCAGCCGACGATCACAATCCGACCGGGCTTCCCCGTGCGGGTCATGGTCACACACGACCTGGTCCTCGAACCCTACAAAGGCTAGGTGCCCGATGAGCAAACTCAAACTAAGCGCATTGGAAGACGACAAACCGGTGAAGATGACGATCGAGCTGCCGGCGGCCGTTCATCGTGACCTCCAGGCCTATGCCGAAGCGCTCTCCCACGAGACCAACCAGAGCGGTATCGAGCCCGCCAAGCTGATTCCACCGATGCTGGCGCGCTTCATGGCGACGGACCGAGCCTTCCGAAAGACCCGCCGGACCTCGTCGTCGCAGAAGACATCGTGATGACGTGCCGAGGCTGCCTCTGCTAAAGCAGCCCGCGATCCTTCGCTTCATCGCGCATAAACGCGACAAACCGTCCTACAACGGGTTCTTCGCATTCAGGAAGCCACACGAGATTCACACAAAATGATGCATTCGCCTCCGAAATCGGCCTGAAGACCACGTCAGGAAATCCGAGCTCGGCTTGGCTCTCTGCCGCGAGCGTCACGCCAAAGCCCGCTGCCACAAACGCGAGAATATATTGCTTGCTGGCGGCGTGCGACTGAAAGTCTACGTTCCTGCCAAGAAGCGAGGCGAAGAATTCGCGCTGCGCCTGACTTTCGCCCCAGCCTTCGACAAGAACCGTCTCGCCCGACAATTCCTTCCAACCAAGCGCCTTACGCCTCGCCAGGGAATGTTTCGCGGGAAGCGCCGCCATCAGCCGCTCACTATAGATGGGCAGCATCGCCGCATGCGGCCACAACGCGAAGCTCGGGACAAACGCGGCGTCAAGTCGTCGATCGGCCAGCGCGGCGGCGATCTCCCGTTCATGCATCTCGAATTGCACCACCGAAACACCAGGGTATCGTCCGTGCCAGCACCGCAACAAATCCCCCAGAGGCTTTCCGATCGGCGGCATTCGTAGGCCCAGACGAATCTCGCCCGTCGTGCCAAGGCCGTTGTGATGACCTGCGGCCTTCACGGCATCGACTTCAGCGAGGACACGTCTAATGTGCCGCATGACCGTCTGTCCGCTCGGCGTGAGCCGCACACCGGCACGGTTGCGCTCGAAGAGGGTGAGGCCAAGCTCATCCTCAAGCCGTGCGATACGCCGACTGATCGTCGACGCATGCAACCCGAGCACGAGCGCTGCACGCGCAAAGTTTCCTGCATCCACCGCCGCCGTCACAAACTGGAGGTCGGCGAGGTCCATTTCATAAGACCGCGGCGTGACGATCCTGCAAATTGATCGCGACCACCGCTATCATTGCGCGCCTTGCAGCTCGGATTCGTTGGCTTCTTCTTCTGCAGTTCCTTCTCGCGCCGGTGTCCCATCAGCGGTGCCGGCACCGTTCAGGATCGGATATGCCAGCGCTGCGATGTGCGAGTGAACGCGCCGGAGGTCTCTGACAATACGCAGAAACTGGCCGCCATCTTCGGCGACACGAGCGACTCCCTCGCCAGCATCCGCTCGCGCCGTGGTAGCCGCGACCCGCAGCAACTGCACATGGAGCGCGGTCGCACGCGCCTCCAGTCGCCGCAGAGCGCTCTTTCGCGAGATGAGCCGGTTCGCCTCGGCGGGATCACGGGTCAGAAACACTGCAAGCCCCATGTGGAGGCTTTCCAGGATTTCCGCATTCATCGAAACGATGAGATCGCGTTCGTCCTTCGCAAACGGCCTCCCCCGCTTGATCCGTTTGACCACGAATTCGATGAGGTTGTTGGCGACGACATCGCCAACGTGCTCGAGATTGATGACGGCTGACAATATCTCCTGGACCCGGGCGCCTTCGCTATCGTCATGCAACGGCTGCTCATTTCCGAGATCTGCCAGATAGCTGCGTATCGCGGCTCCAAGACGGTCGACCGATCGATCCATCCGGCTGATCGCGGTGGCGCGCCGAGGATCGTCTTGTTGGAACACCTCCGAAGCGCCCTTCAACATTGCTTCAACCATGTCGCCCATGCGAAGCGTCTCGCGCGCGGCATTCGCCAACGCGACGGTCGCCGCCCCTAATCCTGCCTCCTCCAAGTAGATTGGTTTTCCGGGATCATCAGGCGCCGGCGGGTCGGGAAGTATGCGGACGAGCAACCGCGCCAACCAATGAGACGGCCCGATAAACACCGCCGCCAGGATCAGGTTGAACGCGGTGTGGAAGTTCACCACGATCCGCCCCGGCGCAGGATCGATGTGGGCGAGAAGCGTCACGCATATTGCCAGCAACGGAAGCGCCACGACCGCGCCCACGATTCGAACCAGGGAGTTGCCGAGCGGAAGACGACGAGCAACCGGTGAACCCGCCTCAAAGAGCGCGGGCAATGTGCCGCCGATGTTGGCGCCAACAACGAACGCCAGCGCGCCGATCGGCGAAACGGTCTGACTCGCAGTCAGCGACACGATAAGAAGCACGACCGCCACGCTGGAATGACAAGCCCAGGTGAGCAGCGTTGCCACCAACACCGCAAGGAGAGGCTCGTTGCCGATTGCAGCGAGAACGTTTTTCAGCAAAGGCGCGTTCTCGATTGGCGCAAACTCATGCGCCATCCCCGACAAGGCCAGCAACATCAGTCCCAGCCCGATCGCGATTCGCCCGGCATTGCGCAGCCGATCATCGTCGAACGAGCGGAAAGCCATGACCCCGAGCAGGACCAAAGGAGGGCCGACGACACCGGCGTCGAACGACAGCACCTGCGTAACCAGCGTGGTTCCGACGTTGGCGCCCAGCATCACCACCAAGGCGGGCCCGAGCCCGATAAGACCGTTCGCCGTAAATGCGGAGGCCATGAGACCCGTCGCGGTGCTGCTTTGCAGAAGCGCCGTAATGCCGACGCCGGCAAGAAACGCCCGCCACCGCCGCGTCAGATTGTGCTCCAGCCATATCCGAAGGACATGGCCGAAGCCTCGCTGGACGCCGGTCGTCACCATATGAGTGCCCCAAAGGAGCAATCCGACGTAGCCGGCGAGCTCGAACAGAACGATGGTCCCGGTCATCAGAACCACCCCCCGTCATCTGGCAAGTACACGCGGTCCATGGCTCAGAACTCCGCGTGAAGACGGCCAGAAAAGACCGACACCGGACCGCGGTCGGCGTTGTATGCAGGGTTGACGATCAGTTGGTAGTCGGCGGTGAAGGTGAGCCCGTTCCCGATCGCCAGCGCGTAATAGCTTTCGAAAATCCGCTCGGTGCTGTAGTTCAGCGCCCCATCACCGATCAGGAGTCCGTTTCCACCAGCGGCAAGGAAGTCGCGATGGGCCGCAGACAGCCCATTGATGGCCCCACCGATCCCAACGGTATCGTTCGGCCGACCCCAAGGATTGCCCTTGATCGAAACGCCGCCTGACAGGCTGCGGTCAATGTCGGTGAACGACAGCGTCTCGTTTTGCCCGTCGTTCCAGCTCACGCGACCGAAAACGCCGATCCCAGGCGCAATCTGCTGCTCCAAGTTCGCGTAGAAGCCGTATTTCGGATTCACGTGGCGAATACTCGCCATTACCGTATTGATGTCTTGCGCGGAATCCTGGCTCTCGATTGCCAGTGCCTGGCGGTAGTTGCCCATGACGCCCTGGGTGCCGAAGACGCCGAGCCGCAGTTTTCCAGGCTCGCCCGCGATGGCGTAACGCTTCTCGAACTCCACCACGGCGCCGCCCGTGTTGAATTTCAAGACATCGCTGTTGGGCTCGGACGGCACCTGAACGAATGCCGCGCGGACTGCCCAGTCCTTCTTATTCAATTCGACGATTGCGCCGCGCGTGTATCCGGGGAGATCCGCGGGGAAATCGTAAGCCGCGGACGACCACAGCGCCCAGTTCATGAAATCGGCGCGAGGATCGTGCGCATAGGTGTTGTTGTCAAAGAAATCGCCGATGGCAAAGCGTCCGACGATCACCGTGATGCGATCGATATCACGTTTGCCCGCGAGCTGGTTGGGACCGTCGTCGACGTCCTCTTGTTCGCCGCCGAGGCCAAAGGTCTGCTTGAAGTAATAGCGTTGCGGCCGAATCTTCGGGAATGCGGCTCCAGCCTTTTGCGCTTCGCCGTTCGGGAAGCCCGCCAGACCCAATGTCCCATTCAGGCCGAATCCCTGCGCCAATTCGGGATTGAAATAGAACTCGCCGCCCTGCCACAGCCGCACCCCGATGAAGGCGGTCGTCGTCCACGTCTCGCGGACCTCGCCGCCCCCCGGCAAGCTGTTCGCACCCGCTTGGGGGGAGCGGAAGCTTGGATATCCCTGCGCAATCACCGTCGTTTGCGCATGGACGTTCCAGTCACTCGAATCCGGCAAGCGTGGCGTCGCGCTCTGCGAGCCGGACGCCGCCCACGGCAGATCGTTGAAGTGGTAGTTCAGTCCGATTTTGGCGAGGTGAAGCCCGGGAGCAAGACGGGCGTTCGGCAGATCGAAGCGGCCCAGATCATAAGTAGCCGCAGAAAGATTCACATAGTCGTACTCAACTTTCGCCGTCCAATTGCCGCTCACCGCGAATTCCGCACCGAGGCCTGCGGTCCAGCCCGTCTGATAGCGGCCGAGCTGCGCACCGCTGCCGTCGTTGACCTCGATATGACCATGCCCCCAGGCGAAGCCACCCGTGACATAGGGCATCCACCGATCGAATGCGTAACCCACTCGGCCACGCGCGGTGCCTACGTAGTCGACCGTAGAATTGAACGGCGACGGCGCCAACGCCGGCTCGTCGGTCGGGCTCGTGAACGACGCATCGGCTTCAACACCGAGCACCAGATGATTGGCGAGTTGCCGGTTATAGCCGACCTGAAAACCACCAATGAGGCCGGTCGGACTATGAGGCAGGAAGACGCCCTGCTCAGGCTTGGGGTGGGAGTCATCGCCCAAGCGGCCGCCACCGTAGCCGAAGTGACCACCGACATAAAAGCCGGTCCAGTCATAAACCCTCTTCATTTCGGCCTCGCTGGGCGGCCGATCCGCTTTGGTCCGAACATCAAGACGCCGTTCCGTGCCCAAGCGGTCGGCGCCGGCCGGAATCTCCTGGGCGTGCGCGTTTCCCGCGCCTGTCGCGGCGACAAGCACCAGAACGGGGAAGCAGGCGCGCGCCGACAGACCGCGTCGACCGAACCGCGGTTCACGGCCGTAATTCCGTACAGGCGCATCCTTCTTGCGAACTTCAATTTCATCACAGATCATCAGCAGCTCCACTGATCACGGGACGAGCAAGCCATCTCGTGATCGACGTGAGGCCGCTCTATTTTCGGGGTATTGGGGCGCTGCGTGAGTATTCACTCACGCAGCAACTAGGAGGTTCTGGCATGGTTGATTCCTTTCGATTTGGTACGCAAAGTTTGCTCACCAGCGATCTGTTCTAAAACGCTCCCGCTGCCGCAGGCGGATACTTTGCCGATTGACCTGCGCCGCCATGCGCAAAAGCGCCTTTGCTTGCGCAACGGAAATCAAGCGCTCCCGCGCGAGTTGAAAGGCAGTGCGGGCGAGCCAATGGGCACCCGCCGCCAACAGCCCGCCGACCCGCAGACGGACAGCAACCCGAAGTGCGGCGCTTGAGCGCCCCCGCGTTTTCACGATGTCCCGTCGCCGCTCGGTCACCAACCGGCTGCCGAATGCGCTTCTTTCGCCATGAAAGAATTCAGCTCGCTTTCTCATTTGCACTGCACGTCTCCTCAGTAGACTTCGCTGCTGGCCGACCGAGCCAGGTCAGTTGGACTCACCCCACATTGCGCTTCGACGGCGGGCTCGCTCGGACTTCCAAATGCGCCACGACCTCCTCGAAAGGCGCGACGAAAGGCGAAACGCCGCGAACGCGCCACGCCTGTTCAGAAACCCCTCCCGCACAAGAATGCGCGCGACCCTCACAACCCAGATCGCACCGAACAGGCAGGCCCGTTCTTCCAAGTGACGCGCGATTGACCGCGGAGAGCGCATCAGCGCTTCCCGCCGGTTTCGTTGCGACCGAGCCTTTGCCGGATTCGCACGTGGCTCTGGTCCACCCATGCGAGAGCGGATCGCGCAAACGGGCCTTTCGGCACGTGTTTGAGAACAAGGACCTCCACTTTCCCGAGCCACCAGAGCTGCAGCCGAACGCTGATAGGCCGCTCCCGATGCTGGATCTTGCGGGTCATCATGGCTGCCTCCGCCAAACAGAGCCGATAAGCTCACGACCTCCAGCCCAACAGAGCCGTCGCGCTCTCTGAGGGCCGCAAGCGTGCAGGCGCGCAACCACAGCTCCGGATCGGCAAACGGGGCGAAACCCGATACAAGCCGGTCCCAGATTGTTGGTCGGCGCCGGCCAGACGCCGCAGTCGTCGAGTGAGGCCGCAGCGATGTGGAATGACGTATGCACATGCTCCCCCCTTCACCGGCCGACGAGCGAAAGCTGCACGATCCGCACGAGGACAAGCCCGCCGGCCAAGATCAGATAACCGCGCAAGACCAGCATCCAGAGACGAGTCATCGGCGTCATCCGAGCTGACGGAAGCTCATCCAGCGGCGGCATGCGGTACGTCGCGCGCACCATCTCGTTCTTCGCGTTGGCCGGCTCTTCGCGGTGGATGAAGAGGAAGGCGACAGCGACGGCGAGCGTGAATACGCCTCCGATCCCGAGTATCGCGAGGATCGTGCTCTCGCTCATGTTTGGATACAGCACCGATGCGGTCAGGATGATTGACAGCATCACGAGGACACCGACGACGGCGCCGGTGAACAGGTTCATCCACCGCCCATTGATCCACGGACCCAGAACGGCTTTGTCGTTGCAAAGCAGCAGCAGGAACACGGTGGCGCTCGGTAGCAACACGCCGGCCAGAGTCTGCACGGCGTTGGTTAGCAGGCCGAGCGGCATGCCGGGGGTCAAAACCAGCGCAGCAGCCAACGTAACGAGGCCGCCATAGACCGCATAGAAGCCCTTGGCGTCCTGCGGCTTCCGATGCAGCGAATGCCGCAGCGACAGCACATCGCCTATCGCGTAGGCCGTCGACAGCGAGACCGCCATCGCGCCGATCACGCTGGCATCGAGCAGCGCAAGGGCGAAGAAGACGCCAGCCGTCTTCCCGACATAGGCGCCAAGCCCGGCAGCCACGGCTCCGGCGTCCTGGAAATTCCCGAACTCCGGACGACCTGCGAACGTCGCTGCGGTGAACGCCATCATCGCCACTGCGCCGATGACGACCAGCACAATGCCAAGGACGAGATCGATGCGCCCGTAGCTCAGAAAGCGCGTCGTGATGCGCTTGTCGATCACATAGCTCTGCTGGAAGAAGAGCTGCCAGGGCGCGACCGTTGTCCCGACAATGGCAATGATCAGGAGCATCACCTCGCTCAGCTTCCCGCCTTCAGGAAACTGCGGCACGACGAGATCATGGGCGATCTGGCTGACCGGGGGATGAACCCAGACGAGCACCGGCACCAACAGAAGACTGCCGAAAACGAGAAACAGCGAAAATCTTTCGAATCGCCGGAAATTGCCCGTCCCAGCCGCGGCGATAATGACGGCCGCTGCGGCAATGACGCCTACGCCTCGCGGAAGCCCGAGGTACTCGAGCGCCAGGCTGATTCCGATGAACTCGGTGACGATGGTCAGAGCATTCAGCAAGAAAAGGTCGACAACGCTGAAGGCGCCCCAGAACTTGCCAAACCGTTCGAGAATGAGCCGCGCGTGGCCGACGCCCGTCACCGAGCCGAGCCGCAAAACCATTTCCTGGTTCACGTACAGGACGGGAATGAGCAGGATGAGCGTCCACAACAGCGAGGTGCCATAGTTCTGGCCCGCCTGCGTGTAGGTGCCGAAGGCGCCGGCATCGTTGTCACCGACCATGACGATCAGGCCCGGTCCAAGGATTGCCAGCAGCGTCATCAAACGAGCACGCCAACCGTTCCTGGGACCCGTATCGTTCTTCTTGATTGTGCCGAGCGCGCCTTTGATGTCGCCGATATGCGCTTCATCCAGCACAGCGTGACGCACGGGAGTATCGAGGTTAGACAGCATGATTAACCGCCTTTGAAATGGCGTTGACTTGAGGGTTCTTGCGTTGGAGCGGTCGTGCGGCTCGACCTGTCGCGCACGACACGCGACCGCGCTCAGTCCGGTGACAGAAACCACCGGCATTCGAGGCGCCCTGCCGCCGTCAGTCGCCAACGGGCTGTCAACCGCGGGCGCCTGCGCTTGAAAGAGAGAACCGAGCTCGCTGGGGAAGTGACGCCTTGCGGACGCACACTGGAAAACTGGAAGGTCATTTTTTGCCTCCTGATGCCTGGGCTCAGGAGGCGGCACGCATCAAAGCAGCGCGAAGTGGATCGCGCGGCCCTCGACAATCGTGTCGTCGCCCTGAGCATAGCCGAGCCGCAGCGAAACGAGAGCAGACGTCGAGCGTCTACTGTCGCATTCGTCGGCCAGACTGCTAGGTCGCGGGTTCATATCGATCCCTTGCTGTGCCAATGGAAAATCCAGCCCACCATAGGCTGGACCTTGGCGCGTGAAATCGTTGCCGGTCTTCACAGCGCCACGGTTTTGATATATACCCGAGGGGGTATATTGCAACTATACCCGGGTATACGAAATGGGCAGATCGCACGTCGTTGCCGAGAAGCAGCGACTCCTTAACCGTGTCCGCCGCTTGCGCGGCCAGGTCGACGCATTAGAGCGGGCTCTCATCGCCGACGAAGCCTATAACGACGTCATGCGCCTGGTCACTGCAACCCGCGGAGCGATCAACGGAATCATGGCGGAAGTTATCAACGGCCACATCCGCACCCACATGGTCGACCCCAACCGCGCGCCCAGCCAGAGCGAGCGAAACGCCGCGGACGAGTTGGTCAGTGTCCTGCGAACATATCTTAGGTGACGTAATGATGCCGCCTCACGCCAAAGCTCAGGGCGTTGACGAGCCGAACGCGCCCGCACACCCGAACCGGGCGCGCCGCTTTGCTCGGCCATGGGCATACTTTGTCTCCCGCCTGGACCCGCGACCACAGGCCCTCTTCTCGCCGATGCTACCGATCTTCACGGCAGCACTCGCCATCGCCATCTTCATTTTCGACACGGTCACACCCTACGAAATCGCGGCCGCGAGCCTCCAGGTCGTGGTCGTCCTCCTGTCCCTGCGCTTTTGCCGGAAACAAGGCGTCATCTTCGTGTCGCTAGGCTGTGCCGCGCTCAGCATCCTCAGCGCCGTACTTACCATCGTGAGCTATGTTCCAACCGCCGGGAGCACCTTCAGTCTCGGTGTCATCAACACGTCGATCAGTCTGACTGCGATCGCAGCAACTGCTTACCTCGCGCTGGCTACCGAGACCGCCCGCCAGACGGCTGAACGCGCGCAAGCGCACCTCGCCCACGTGGCTCGTCTGACAACACTTGGCGAGATTTCCGCCTCAATCGCTCACGAGCTGAACCAACCCCTGACGGCGGTCATCACGAATGCGAATGCCGCCACACGCTGGATCCGCAGTGAGCCGCCAAATCCGCAGAAGGTCACGAGTTCGATCGAAAGCATCGTCGAGGACGCACGGCGCGCGAGTGAGATTATCGCTCGAATTAGAGCCCTGACCACACGCGCTGAACCCCAAAACGCATGGGTCGACATCAACGCGGTGATACAAGAGGTGCTTGTCCTCATCCAGTCTCAGTTGAACGAAAACCGCATCGTGGTCCGAGCTGAACTTAACAACCGCCTGCCGAGCGTCTTCGGTGACCGAATCCAATTACAGCAAGTCGTTCTCAACCTCATCGTCAACGCCATCGACGCAATCGGTGCTGCACAAGCAGACCCCCGAGAAATTCGCATTAGATCACGCAAGACACGGCCGAGTGGCGTCGAGGTCAGCATTGAGGACACCGGCGGCGGACTGACTACGACTGATGTCAATCAGATCTTCGATGCATTCTTTTCGACGAAGACCGGGGGCATGGGCATCGGTCTCTCGATCTGCCGCTCGATCATTGAAGCTCATCATGGCCGCATCTGGGCCGAAAAGGGCGAGCCTTCAGGAGCCACCTTCCACTTCACGCTGCCTGGGACTCAGGAGGCAAACCAATGAACCTCGGCGCTCCAGCCACCCGCACTCAGAAATCAACCGTGGCGATCGTGGATGACGATCCGTCCGTCCGGAAAGCCATTAGCAATCTATGTGAATCCGAAGGGTTCGACGTCGTGGCGTTCTCCTCTACGGCCGAATTCTTGCGCTGGTCGATTCCGGAGACACCCGTCTGCATGGTCTTGGACGTCCGCATGCCGGGCGAAAACGGGCTGGATTTTCAAGTCGAGCTAGCGAAGTCTCACGCTGAAATTCCGATCGTGTTTGTCACGGCGCACGGTGACATTCCCATGTCTGTCCGCGCCATGAAGGCTGGCGCCATCGAATTCCTGACAAAGCCGTTCAGGGATCAGGACCTCCTCGACGCCATCAACGGCGGCTTGGCGAAAAGTCGTATGCGCCGTAACGCGCTCGAGATGAATGCCGAATTGGAAGCTCGATACCAATCGCTGTCCAATCGCGAGCGAGAGGTGATGGATCTGATTACAAAGGGTCAACTCACGAAGCAGATTGCGGCAACACTCAACCTTAGCGAAATCACCGTTAAGGTCTGCCGCCGGCAAATCATGACGAAGATGCAGGCGAATTCCATGCTCGACCTCGGACGCATGTCAGAGAAACTGGAAAGGATGAGAAGCGGACCCGCGGAGCTCCGGTAGAAGAAGCCACGGTCGGATCGCTGCTGCTCGATATACCCGAGGATAGTTGTGCGACGAGCTGATTTGTCGCAACGCTCTATCGGAGTCGTACCTCCGAGAAGAAAAGGGCGGAGATCGTGCCCCACACCGCCACGTTAGGACATAGGGCCCAAGCGATCCTGGCGGTGTTCGCACAGCTCCACAAGAGCGCCGGCGATACTCTGAGATACGACGAGATCACCGATTATATTGGCGACGCTCACGTCCGAAAACTCGGTCAGCAAGAGCTGACTCGCGAAGGCCTCGTTGTTGAACACCAATATACGCTTGAACTCACCTCGACCGGCCGAGCGGCGATCACCTCGCTATTCGGGCCGAGCGGCCGACTCGTTCCCAGGCTTTTGAACGGGATCGAAACAACGACGATCAACAACCATAAGATCAAGGCTTGGCCACGAGAACCTGATAGTCCGAGCATCCGCTACGTCGTGAAGCGCTTTGCGTTAAAGCTCGCAATACTTCTCGTCTTTGCCCTTGCGCAAATACCGTCGCGATGGGGGTTCGGTTACGCCTTCGTCGCTTTGACGGCGTTATCGGGCATGATCTGCATTGGTCTGGCGCTCGTGCGTCGTGAGGCCTGGACGCTCGCGCGCCTGAACTACTGGCACGAAGCCGTCGCGTTTCTTGCTCTTGCATTGAGCGGCTGGACTACGATGCGCTGAACACCGGCGAATCCGCGCGGCGGACGGCCAAAGCGCCACGCCGAATATACCCGAGTATATTCTTCAGACACTTTTCGAGCGAAGAACGCCTCCGGGTATAAGTAGCGCAAACAACGATCGCACTCTATAGACACAGCAAATCTGCTTGGCGGGAATCGTCTAGCCTCGCTTGAGCAGTTCTAGGAAACCGAACGATGCCGAACGACGGTAGTCGACAGCTTACGCCGCCACGGACGTTTCGCCGAGCCTAGACAAGAGCTCGCTCGTGACGGCCGGCACGGCTGACACGAGGGCGCCATGGTCTTTCATTCCAGGAGTGACGGCAAACACCGCCATTTCGATAGGAGCTTGGCGCCTCGTCTCGCCGGGCCAAGTTGGGCAGACCTCGCCGCCATAGCCCTTCTGCTAGTCATCGCATTGCTCGTCATCGTCGGGGTTGGCCAAATGCGCCAACCGCTGACGGCTCTCAATGCCGCGCCCGTCGACCTTCAGCTCCTGCACCTTCCTGAATATGCGCTTCTCTCGACCCTGCGCATGTTCGGGGCACTTGCGGCATCTCTGATATTCACTCTGACTGTTGCGACCCTCGCAGCAAAGAGCCGCAAAGCCGAACTGATCATCGTTCCTGCTCTCGACATTCTACAGTCGGTTCCGGTGCTCGGCTTTCTGACGTTCACCGTCATGTTCTTCATGAACTTGTTTCCTGGGCGCCAGCTTGGGGTCGAGTGCGCCGCGATTTTTGCGATCTTCACAAGCCAAGCCTGGAACATGGCGTTCAGCTTCTACCAGTCGCTTCGCACGGTCCCGAAGGATCTCGATGAGGTAAGCAGGCAGTTTGGCTTTTCGTCCTGGCGCAGATTTGTGCGCCTCGAGCTTCCGTTCGCCATGCCAGGTCTGGTCTGGAACGCCATGATGTCGATGTCGGGAGGATGGTTCTTTGTTGTCGCCTCGGAAGCGATCGCGGTTGGCAACACGACGATCGCATTGCCCGGTATCGGCTCCTGGTTGGCGCTCGCAATTGAGCGGAAAGATTTCGGCGCTGTCGCCTGGGCAGTCTTCGCAATGGCCGTCGTCATCGTCCTCTACGACCAGCTCATATTCCGGCCAATCGTCGCTTGGGCTGACAAGTTCAGATTCGAGCAAACCGCGTCGCGTGAACGACCGCGCTCCTGGGTATACGACCTCGCACGCCGCACGCGCCTTCTGCCGTCGATCATCGAGCTTCTGCTGGTGGCTGGCCGAACCCTGAGTGCGCTGAGCTGGTCGGCCCCACCTCGACGTCAAACGCTCCACCCCAATAAACACATCATTCGTGTCCCCGACGGCCTCTGGATCGGTTTCATCGCCGTGGTCTGCTTCGGCGCCTCGCTCTGGCTGCTGCGCTTTATTTCGACATCCCTG
Source organism: Allobosea spartocytisi (assembly GCF_014764685.1). Taxonomy (NCBI): domain Bacteria; kingdom Pseudomonadati; phylum Pseudomonadota; class Alphaproteobacteria; order Hyphomicrobiales; family Alloboseaceae; genus Allobosea; species Allobosea spartocytisi. Next base: position 20,207 of record NZ_JACXWY010000026.1, on the reverse strand, counting down.
ACAGCGGCGGACATCATATCAATTGTTGGCCTGGGCTTTGCGACCTTGGTTCGCGTCGCCGTCCTCATTGCGATCGCCAGCATCATTTGGGTGCCGATCGGCGTGTGGATCGGATTACGGCCGACCTGGTCCGAGCGCCTGCAACCCGTCGCCCAATTCCTGGCCGCCTTCCCGGCCAATGTGCTGTTTCCCTTCGCGGTCGTGATCATCATCGGGCTGAGGCTTGATCCGAACATCTGGCTTTCGCCGCTCATGATTCTGGGCACGCAATGGTACATTCTCTTCAATGTCATTGCTGGAGCTAGCGCACTTCCTAACGATCTGAGGGAAGCGGCGCGGACGTTTAACATGCGCGGCCTGCAATGGTGGCGCCAAGTCGCCTTGCCCGGCATTTTTCCCTACTTCGTGACCGGCGCGCTCACGGCGTCAGGCGGGTCGTGGAACGCCAGCATCGTCGCCGAATCCGTTTCCTGGGGCGACAAACGTCTGCAGGCCACTGGTCTCGGCTCCTTCATCGCCGACGCGACCGCTGCTGGCGACCTGCCGCGGGTCGCCGTCGGCATCGTCGTGATGTCGGCCTTCGTCGTCACCCTCAATCGCACGCTTTGGCGCCCACTCTATCGGTACGCCGAGCGCCGGCTGCGCTTCGATTAAGAGGAGGATCAGTTCATGGTTGTCATTGAGAGCCGCAATTTAGTCGAAGTGCAGAAAGTCCGCCAGGTCTACGGAAAGTCCGGGGGACCCGATTTGCTGGTCCTCGACGACGTTGATCTCACCCTCAAAGAGAATGAAATCGTCGGGCTGCTCGGCCGATCCGGCTCCGGCAAATCGACGCTGCTCCGGTCCATTGCCGGCCTCGTGACGCCGACACAGGGCGTCATTGAGTTTCCCAAAATCGAAGACGGACAGCGCGCCACCGTTTCGATGGTATTTCAAACCTTCGCGCTTTTTCCATGGCTCACGGTCTTACAGAACGTTGAAGTCGGCCTCGAGGCGAAGAACGTGCCCCCGACTGACCGACGCAAGCGCGCGTTGGCGGCGATCGACCTCATCGGCTTGGACGGTTTCGAAAGCGCTTATCCGAAAGAGCTGTCGGGCGGCATGCGCCAACGCGTCGGCTTGGCGCGAGCATTGGTTGTCGATCCGGACATCCTGCTCATGGACGAACCATTCTCTGCCCTTGACGTGCTAACCGCGGAAACGCTGCGCACGGATCTTCTCGACCTTTGGTCCGAAGGGCGCATGCCAATTCAAATCGATCCTGATCGTCACCCACAATATCGAAGAGGCGGTGCTGATGTGTGACCGCATCTTGCTCTTTTCCTCAAATCCCGGGCGCGTCATCGGCGAAATCAAGGTGGAGATTCCGCAGCCACGCAACCGACAGGACCCGACCTTCCGTGCGCTGGTCGAACAGATCTACGTCCGCATGACGCAAAAGAACGACGACAGTCAGCCCCGAGACGGCCTCTTTCCGGGATCCGGCATAGGGATGGCTCTTCCTGTTGTTTCGACGAATGCGTTGGCCGGTCTGATCGAGGCCATAAATGCAGAACCCAATAACGGCCGAGCCGATCTGCCCGAACTTGCGAGCGGTCTCCTCTATGAGACCGACGATCTATTTCCGATAGCAGAGGTTCTGCAGTTGCTCCGCTTCGCCGAATTGGTAGGTGGGGACATCAAACTTCTTCCGGCGGGCAGACGCTATGCACTGGCCGATGTCGATGAACGCAAGAAGATCTTTGCGCAGCAGCTTCTCAGTTATGTGCCCCTGGCCGCACACATCCGGCGCGTCCTCGACGATCGCCCAAGTCACAAATCCCAAGCCCGGCGTTTTCACGACGAGCTCGAAGACTTCATGTCCGAAAGCTACGCCAGCCGAACACTTAAGGCAGTGACGCAATGGGCACGATACGCGGAGGTCTTTGCCTACCACGAAACCACCGATCTGTTCAGTCTCGATGACCCAACTTAGACGAAAACCGACCAGACACCGTAAGCAACACAGAGTCGCGCCTTGAATTTGGCGACGCATCCCGCACTTTGGGAGCATGTTATGACCAGCTATATTCGTATTGCGCGCAACTTAGCGACCGGCACTAGGCAAGCGCTATTTTCGTTCTTTGAGCCACAGTTACGCACGCTCTGTACAGCTCAGGTCAACACCCCGAATACAGTTCCACAACGGTGCGCGCGCGACGGTTTCGATTCCGCCCAGCGACTGGCGCGGTCCTCCCTTGGATCAGATTTCTACGACCGCGAGCCACCAAGACGTTCCGGCAACACGGGCCGGCGCGCCCGAGCAGGCCGTCGCCCCGTCCGATTACAGCTTTGGCTGGCAGGCGTCGTGCTGGCGAGTGCGGACCGTCTCTGTCATGCAACGCTGTGGCTGTACCGTCGCCGCTTGGTCGACGCACGCTTTACCAAGGCAACGCTCCGAGCTGCACATCGCATTCGCGCCTGGGGATTCAAGCTTGCATTTCGATGAGGCGCCGCAAGGCGGAAAGCTGCCATCTTGTGCGAGGTCATCATGGTTTCCGGGCCTGGTATTGGCACGCACGGCAACCTCGACCGCTCTTCTCGCACAGGCGGTTCGCATACAACCGCACAATATACCTCGGTATACGACTTGGTGCCCTCGGGAGGGCTAGCTAAATCGCGGGAAGGAATTGAAATCAATGCAACCCTATGAACGGTGGCACTCGACAGTTCATAGGCTCTCTGAACGTTTGAGGCTGCTCGATACATGAGCAATCCGATAAACAATTCCAGCGGTCGGCGGGATGTCCCTGCAAACGATCGCCGCAACTCTCCGCGCCGGCGCACACTCCTCGCAGGCCGAATAATTTTCAATCAGCAATCCTCGGTCATCAATTGCATGGTGCGAAATGTTTCGGAGTCCGGCGCCCGTCTCGAAGTCGAGCCCTCGATCCACATCCCGGACAAGTTTGAGCTGGACGTACCGAGTGCCGGCATAACGATGTCATGCCGCATAATCTGGCGCCGCGGGAATCTCATCGGAGTTTCAAGAGAATGAGCACGCCTAAAGTGGTCTGATACGGCGAGCAGGTAAGAGCGCCTCATCCCTCAGCGCCTGTGCATTCTCAGCAAGCCAGCGCAACAAGATGAAAGCGATCACGATAGGGATTCGACAGTGAGTGCTACGCAAATAACGCTTGTTGCAAATCTTTTCACCATGATCGTCGTCGTTATTGCCGCCATAAAGCGCCCGATTCCAAGTTACATTGCCTTGGCTACATTGTCCGTCATCGTCTCGATTGTATGTGGGTACGAGGTAATTACGGGAAAGGCCACGATATTTGCGACGTTGGCCACCTTCGCTCTGGTTATCCTCATAATGATCCGAATAAGTCTAAATAAGTTGCGCCGCTAGGCAATCTCTTCTCGAATGCGGCCGGGTAGGCTGACGAGGCCGCCCCCAAGACACGCAATATCACGGATCGGCGCCGACCGATTGGCGTGAAGGCAGGATGGGCCAAGAGGTCCGGGTGGCATGTCTCGTACGATGGCCATCCGATTTCTAACCTCGCCCATCCTGCGGCCCCATCGCAATCAACAACGACTTCCCACAAGCCGCATCAACTCTCATCTTGCTCGTGCGCCATCGTGACAAGCCGGGACGAGCACCTCCACAATGTGACGGAGACATGCGCAGGCTTCCGCTCGATGCGCGACCGGTGACCAAATCCCGGGTCATAGTCTTGGATTTACGACGGAGGTGCAGATGGCCGAAGAGAAATTTCTGACCACCGAAGAGGTCTCCGAGCGATACCGCGGTCAGATCTCTGTCGGCACCCTTCGCAATTGGCGAGCACAGCGCGTCGGTCCGCCATACATCAAAATCGGCAAGTCGGTGCTTTACCCCGTGCCTGGACTCGAGGATTGGGACAAAAAGAATCTCGTGATCTGCCGTGCTTCGCATAAACTCATTGAGACAGAGGCTGAACGAAAGTGAATGTCACGCAACTTCACGATCTACCGACCCCAAACTCATACCCCCGCCCCCTCGGGCATTACCAGAAACCATCATTAATTCAATAGGTTACCGCATGCGACGCGGTTGATGCACAACCACCCCTCGGGCGACCCGACTCCCTCCGGCGCCGACATGCGGATGACGCGCGAGCTCGTCGATATCGCCAAGCCGCTCGGCATCGCGATCCACGACCACATCATCGTCGGCCGCGACGGCCATGCGAGCTTCCGCAGCCTGGGGCTGATCGAGGGCTGAGCGCGGAGGCAGCGATGGCGCAATTATCGGTCAAGCGCGTCTACGATCCCCCCTCCCCGGAGGACGGCACCCGCATCCTGGTCGACCGGCTCTGGCCGCGCGGCGTGAGGAAGGAGCGGATCGATCTCTGGCTCAAGGACATCGCGCCGAGCGATGCCTTGCGGCACGAATTTCACGGTCATCCGGATCAGTGGGAAACCTTCCGCGCGGCCTATGCGGCCGAGCTCGGTGGCGCGCCGGCGCAGGCTGCGCTTGCCATTCTGATGGAGAAGATCGCCGCCGGCCCGGTGACGCTGCTCTATGCCGCCAGGGACGAGACCCGCAACAACGCCGAAGCGCTGCGCCTGTGGCTCGCCGGGCATCCTCCCGCGAGCGGCTGATCGCGGCTGCGCCTTCCGTAACGGCGGGTCTTAGACTATTCGCCGAGCCGGCCCGCCCGCTTCTGCCCAAGGAATAGGCATGCTTGCCCCTTTGGCCGGCTTGCCCCCCTCTTCCCGAACGCCTGCGAATGCGCATAGGCTGACGAAAATGGGGATGACGGCCGCATGGTTGCGTTCGATGAAATGACCGGCTCGGGGCAGGAGTTGAGGCCAGCCTATGACGCGCTCGACCGCTGGCTGAAGGAGGCTCCGGCCGAAACGCTGGCGCTGAGGCGCTCGCAGGCGGAACTCTTCTTCCGGCGCATCGGCATCACCTTCGCAGTCTATGGCGACGAGGAATCGACCGAGCGCCTGATCCCCTTCGACATCATCCCGCGCGTCCTCACCAAGCCGGAATGGACCAAGCTGGAAGCGGGGCTGCGCCAGCGCGTCACCGCCCTCAACATGTTCCTGGCCGATGTCTACGGGCCCAAGGAATGCCTGAAGGCCGGCATCATCCCGCCCGATCTGGTCTATCGCAACGCCTGCTACCAGCTCGAAATGGTCGACTTCAAGGTGCCGCACGGCGTCTATTGCCACATCGCCGGCATCGACGTGGTGCGGGTCGACGCAGACACATTCTATGTGCTCGAGGACAATGCCCGCACGCCATCGGGCGTCTCCTACATGATGGAAAACCGGGAGGTGATGCTCAGGCTCTTCCCGGAGCTTTTCGCGATGCACCGCGTCGCCCCCGTCGACAACTACCCTGACCAGCTCCTGGCGACGCTGCGCTCGGTCGCGCCGCGCAGCGCGCCTTCGGACCCGACGATCTGCCTGCTGACGCCCGGCCAGTACAACTCGGCCTTCTACGAGCACTCCTTCCTCGCCGACAAGCTCGGCGTCGAGCTGGTCGAGGGCTCGGACCTGCTGGTCAAGGACGACGTGGTCTACATGCGCACCACGCAAGGGCCGAAGCGCGTCGACGTGATCTACCGGCGCATCGACGACGACTTCATCGACCCGCTCGTCTTCCGCGGCGATTCGGTACTCGGCGTGCCCGGCATCATCGGCGCCTACAAGGCCGGTAACGTCACGCTGGCCAACGCCGTCGGTACCGGTGTCGCCGACGACAAGGCGGTCTACAGCTACATGCCTGAAATCGTGAAGTTCTTCACCGGCGAGGAGCCGATCCTGAAGAACGTCCCGACCTTTCGCTGCCGCGAGCCCGAGGCGAACGCCTATGTGCTCGACAATCTGGAGAAGCTCGTCGTCAAGGAGGTCAACGGCTCGGGTGGCTACGGCATGCTCGTCGGCCCGCACGCCAACAAGGCGCAGATCGAGACCTTCCGCCGCAAGCTGAAGGCGAGCCCGGAAGGCTTCATCGCCCAGCCGACGCTGGCGCTCTCGACCTGCCCCACCTTCGTCGCCTCGGGCGTGGCGCCGCGCCATGTCGACCTGCGGCCCTATGTGCTCTCCGGCGCCAACGGCATCTCCTGCGTGCCGGGCGGGCTGACCCGCGTCGCGCTGAAGGAAGGTTCGCTCGTCGTCAACTCCAGCCAGGGCGGCGGCACCAAGGACACCTGGGTGCTCGACGCATGACGCGCTCTCCCGATCGCCTCAACGCTCCCTTCCGGATGCTGCCTGCCTCGCCGCGGAAAGGCCCTCGCTGACCATGCTCTCGCGCACTGCAGACAGCCTCTACTGGGTTTCCCGCTATGTCGAGCGGGCCGAATGCCTCGCCCGCATCCTCGATGCGACGACCCGTCTCACCAACCTGCCTTCGACCTATGGCGGCGCCGGCACCGAGTGGCAGAGCGCGGTCCTGACCGCCGGCTGCGAGGACACCTTCGCCCAGGCTTATAGCGAAGCGAACGAACGCAATGTCTGCGACTTCCTGACCTTCAACCCCGACAACCCCTCCTCGATCCGCAACTGCCTCGCCTTGGCGCGTTCGAACGCGCGGGCGGTGCGCACGGCGCTGACCTCGGAGATGTGGGACGCGCTGAACGGCGCCTGGCTCGAGCTGCAACGCTTCGAGAAGAAGCGCATGGACCGCGAGGAATTCGCCCGCTTCCTCGACTGGGTGAAGAATGTCTCGCTGGTCTTCGACGGCTCGGCCTACCGCACCATGCTGCGCGACGACGGCTACTGGTTCTCGCGGCTCGGCGTCTATCTCGAGCGCGCCGACAACACCGCCCGCATCCTGGACGTGAAGTATCACGTCCTCCTGCCGGCCAACGAGCAGATCGGCGGCTCGCTCGACTATTTCCAGTGGACCACGGTGCTGCGCGAGGTCTCGGCGCTGACCGCCTATCATTGGGTCTATCGCGAGGCGGTGAAGCCGGTGCTCATCGCCGATCTGCTGATCCTGAACCGGCGCATGCCGCGCTCTCTCGCCGCCTGCTACGAGAACATCTCGCGCTTCCTCGACTCGCTCGGCGACGCCTATGGCCGGCAAGGCGCGGCCCAGCGCCAGGCGCGCCGGACTCTGGCGAACCTCAGCAACACGCGCATCGAGAACATCTTCCAGCACGGGCTGCACGAGTTCATCGAGGACTTCATCACGGAAAACAACGGCCTCGGTAATACGATCGTCGAGCAGTACCTGCAGTGACCCGCTCGCCTCGCCGCGAACCGGCAGGTAGAACGACAGATATCCAGAGCATTTTCGAGCGAAGTGGACACCGGTTCGCGTGAAGAAAATGCGATAAAACAACGAGATAGATCCTTTCCGCGCTTCAGGGAAACGCGGAAAGGATCTAAACGCCCGGAACGGCCGAGACCCATGCGGATCAGGATCTCCCACACGATCAGCTACGAATATGCCGAGCCGGCCCGGCATATCGCCCAGATCCTGCGCCTGACGCCACGCGACCATGACGGCCAGCACGTCATGTCGTGGCGGATCGAGCCCAGCATCGACGGGCGCCTGCGGGCTTCGCAGGATGCGCATGGCAATATCGTTCACACCTTCTACGCCGACGGCCCGATCTCCGCACTCGGGATCAAGGTCGACGGGCTGATCGAAACCGTCGATCTCGCCGGTGTCATCCGTGGCGGGCTGGAGCGGGTCCCTTGCGACGTCTATCGGCGCGACACCCTTCTGACCGCGCAGGACGATGCGCTGCGCGCCTTCACCGACGAAGCCACCGCTGGCGCCGGCACGCCGCTCTCGCAGATGCATGCGCTGATGGCCGCGGTCCATGAGCGCATGACCTGCCTCGACGCCAGCGGACACACCGGCGTTGGCGCACCGGCTGCCTTCGCGGCGGGCGAGGCGATCCCGCAGGATATCGCCCATGTCTTCATGGCCTGCGCGCGCCATCTCGGGCAGCCGGCACGCTACGTCTCCGGCTATGTCGCGCGATCGGACGATCTGCTCCTGGGCAGCGGCGCCCATGCCTGGGCCGAGGTCTATCTCGATGGCTATGGCTGGATCGGCTTCGACAGCGCCAATGGCCTGTGCCCCATCGACACACATGTGCGTGTCGCGGTAGGGCTGGATTTCGCCGACGCCGCCCCTGTCCGGGGCTCGCGCCAGGGCGGCGGAGGCGAGAACCTCAACGTTCTCGTCACGGCACAAGAAGCCGGCAGTCGGCAGGTCAATCAATAGCCGTAGCTGGCGGCCGAAACTTAAGCCGGCCACGTTGATTCGATTTGGTCGGATCAGGCCACAAGCGATTGACGGACTTAAGGGATCGAAGGACCGCGACCGTGACCTATTGCGCCGGAATCCTCGTGCAGGACGGGCTGGTGATGATCGCCGACACCCGCACCAATGCCGGGCTCGACGATATCTCGACCTTCCGCAAGCTCCACATCTTCTCCTGGCCAGGCGACCGCAGTTTCGGGCTGGCGACGGCCGGCAACCTCTCGATCACGCAATCGGTCATCAGCTTCCTGCACGAGGGCCTGCCCCATCCCGAGACCGGCGAGATCGAGACGCTGCGGAACGCGACCACCATGTTCCGGGCGGCCCAGCTCGTCGGCCGCTGCATCCGCCATGTCCGGGAGATCGACGGGCCGGCGCTCGACGAGGCCGGCGTCAAGTTCGAGATGTCCATGCTGTTCGGCGGGCAGATCAAGGGCCAGCCGATGCGGCTCTTCATGATCTACGGCGCCGGCAACTTCATCGAATGCGGCATCGACGCACCCTTCCTGCAGATCGGCGAGCACAAATACGGCAAGCCGATCCTCGACCGCGCCGTCACCTTCAAGACCCATCTCTACGATGCGCTGAAGGTCGGGCTCATCTCGATGGATTCGACGATGCGCTCCAATCTCGGCGTCGGCCTGCCGATCGATCTGCTGGTCATGCGCCGCGATGCCGAAGACCTCGAGCTCAACCGCCGCATCGAGGCCGGAGAACCCTATTTCCACGATCTGCGCGAGCGCTGGTCCGCCGCGCTGCGGGCCGCCCACATGGCGATTCCGCGCCCGCCCTACGGGCCCAGCTCCCCGTAAAGACTCCGGCCCTTCGTGAAGCCGGCCTCATTTTCGCGGTAAATCCCGGCGCCAAGGCAACGGGATGTCAATACTTACGCGGTTAGCTCGCATCGAAGGATCGATGCCGGACGTGCAATGCTGCAACCTGCCACCGCGAAGATGACGAACGCGGGTTCATCCGCGCGCATGTTCGCGAGCACCGTCGCGACGCTGGGCTGCGCGTTCCTGCTCCTGCTGGCCGTCGGTGCGGCCGTGGTGATCGCGATCACGCGCGAGGCCAATCGGCTCGAAGCCCAACGCCAGCGCGAGCGCATCGAAGCCGCCTTCAACAATCAGATTCGCGCCAGCGAGCTCAGGTTGGAACGGCTGGCCATCGCGGGCGCCTTCCAGGAGACGCTGCGCGGACCGGAGCCCCATACCGGACTGCAGAACGCCTTCAGCCGCCTGGGCGGCCAGCTCGCCGATTTCGACGGAGCCTATATCGCATCGGCATCCGGAACCGTCCTCGCCGGCGTCGAAGCGGGCGAGCCCGCCGGCCAGGCCGGCTATGACGGCCTGCGACATTTCAGCGGCTTCATTCCCGGAGGAAACTCCCGGCCCGTGGCCGGCAGCCTATCCTCCGATCGCGGCTCGGCCTGGTCGACCATCGCCAGCAACGGCAGCGACACGATCCTGCTGATGGTGATCGACTTGTCGCGCATCGCGACGCCGGTTCACTCGCCGTCGCTGGGGCGGCTGTCCTTCGTCGCCTATCGGCGGTTGTCCGGTACCATGCTGGCCGAGCTGGCGGATGGCTACCGCGTCGCCGGCATGCGCCTCGTCGATCGACAGCCCTCCGACGCGCTGTCGAGCCTGCCCATTCCCTCTCCGGACGCATCGGTCAGCACCTGGCTGACCTGGACACCGGACCGCCCCGGCGACGTCATGCTGGAGCGCTTCCTCTGGGCCCTGATCTCGGTCGGCGTGCTTTTCTCCGGCATCATCGTCTTCGTGGTCCAGCGCCTGCGCGCGGCAGCCGTGCAGATCACGCTACGCGAGCAGGAGATCCAGCGCCTGGCCGGCCAGGACGAATTGTCGCTGCTGCCCAACCGGCGCAGCTTCGACCTGACCTTCGACCAGGCACTCGCCCGGCTCGACCGCGGCGACTCGGCGCTTGCGGTGTTTCTCATCGATCTCGATCGCTTCAAGGCCGTCAACGACACTTATGGCCATACGGCCGGCGACGAGCTCATCCGCCAGGTCGCCAACCGGCTCCTCGGCACCGTGCGGGCGGGCGATACGGTGGCGCGCCTGGGCGGCGACGAATTCGGCGTCATCCAGGCGCATGCCTCCCCAACCGGCTCGGCGGCGCTGGGCGAGCGGATCCTGGCCGCTCTCACCGCCCCCTTCACCGTCATGGGCGTCGAGGTCACCATCGGCTGCTCGGTCGGCATCGCCCTGGCACCGCGCGACGGCGCGAAGCGCGAGACGCTGCTCAAGCTCGCCGACACTGCGCTCTACGAGGCGAAGAACAGCGGTCGCAACCGCTGGTCCTTCTTCGAGCCCCAGATGAACCGCGCGCTCCAGGTCAAGCGCATGGTCGAGGACGATCTGCGCAACGCCATCGAGCAGGACAAGCTCACCCTGCACTACCAGCCTCAGGTCTCGATCGACGGCTCCACCATCATCGGCGTCGAGGCGCTCGTGCGCTGGCCGCATCCGGAGCATGGCATGATCCCGCCTTCGGAGTTCATCGCCATCGCCGAGGAGCGCGGGCTCATCGTGCCGCTGAGCGAATGGGTGCTGCGGCGCGCCTGCCAGGAAGCCAGGCGCTGGAAGGGCGTCCGCCTCGCCGTCAACGTCTCGCCGATCCAGTTCCGCCACAAGGACTTCGTCGCCAACGTCATCCGCATCATCGGGGAGACGGATTTCGATCCCGGCCAGCTCGAGCTGGAACTGACCGAAGGTGTCCTGATCGAGGATGCCGACGCGGCCGAAACCGCGATGATGGACATCAGGGCCCATGGCGTCGGGCTCGCGCTCGACGATTTCGGCACGGGCTATTCGAGCCTGATCTATCTGCGCCGCTTCGCCTTCGACAAGATCAAGATCGACCGCTCCTTCCTCGAATACATGGAAGAAACCGGCGAATCCGCGATCCTGGTCCATTCGATGGCGCATCTCGGCCGCGCGCTCGGCCTGCGCGTCTGCGCCGAGGGCGTGGAGACGGCCGAGCAGCACCGCTTCCTCCAGGCCATCGGCTGCCACGAACTGCAGGGCTTCCTCTTCTCGCGGGCGGTTCCCGCCGAGGAGATCGACCGCCTGCTCGCGGTGAACAACCCTTTTGCTGAAGTGCTCGCTGCCTGACCGGACACCCGATCAGAACAGCAGCTCCTGGATGCCGCTGAAGATCGCATAGGCGAAACCGGCACTGAGCGCGAGCCCGATCGCCCCGATGACCGCCCCCGCGATGATCAGCACGCCGTCGCGCTCGACCATCCCGAGCCCGACCAGGCAGACGGCGAGCCCGAGGGGGATCTGCCCGATGAACGGCGCCGCGACGATCAGCCCCAGCGCCAGGATCAGGATGACGAGCCCGAGGATCGGCACCGCATAGGGACCGCCGAGCATCGTCAGCCGCGGCCGTGAGAAACGCTCGAGCCAGATCAGGGGCGGCAGCGCCCGCTCGATGGCGCGGTTGAGCTCCGGCTTGCCGATGCTGCGCCTGAGCAGCGCCTGCGGCAGCCAGGGCGTCTTCCGGCCCGGCAGCATCTGCAGCGCGACGAAGGCCAAGACAAGCCCGCAGACCAGCGGAATCGGCGGCGGCATCGGCAAGCAATTGGGCAGGCCGAGCAGCACCACAAGCAGCGCATAGGCGCGATCCTGCAGCGCCGCGATGATGGTGCCGACCTCGACACGCTCCCCGGGCAGACCGGCCAGCGCCTTCAGAAGTCCGGATGTGCGTAAGGGAGATGACAAGAGAGCCAGGCCGTGCCGGATTGAGCTGCCCGCCTAGCACGGCGGGGCAACCCGCAACAAGCACGCGCGACGCAGGCGCTCAATGCAGTGTCAGCACACCGTTGACGCTGCGGATCTCCGCCGGCCGGATCAGTCGCGAATGCGCGACGGTGACGGAATGCACCGGCCCGTCGAGCTCGCGCCGCCAGAAATCCAGAAATTCATGCAGCACGGGAAAGCGCGGAGCGACGTCGTATTGCTGCCAGATGAAGGTCTGCAGCACGCTGAGATGATCGGGCATGCGATACAGGATCGTCGCCGTCGTCAGCCCATAGCCCTCGAGCTGCCTGATGAAGTCCTCTGAAACCATCTGCACCTCCCCTCCCAGCGGGATTGAAAGCTTAGCCGGATGCGTCGAGGCTGCGCCCGGTTGGTTAACAAAAGCTTGCAAGCTTACTCCCAAACTGCTGCAATTCTTAGGCTCGTCTGCGGCGCAAGGGGGACGCTCGGCGGGCCGGGGGCATGCGTGGCGTGGGGTAGCCGCAGAACCGGTCGGACCAGGCTGGCGATGGTCGTCGCGGCCCTGCCCCTGTCCGTCTGTTCGGCCGCCCTTGCCGAGGACGATGAAGCGGATGAGGAGCGTTCCCGGCTTTCGACCGTGATCTTCGGCTCGATGGAGGCCGGCCCGACCAAGACCTTCCTGTCGGTCGGAATGAAGCGCGCCATCGGCGGCGGCCTGGCCCAGAGCGGCTTCCGCCTCTTCCTGAAGGCTGGCGGATCGCAGGAACAGACGCGGCGCCAGTCGCCGCGCGGCACCACCTACAAGGCCGAGACCCAGACGCTGCTCGGCTATGAATGGCGCATCGGCGACACGTTCGTCGCCCTTTATGCCGGCTCCGACGTCCAGAGCGAGAGGCGCGACGAGCCACTCGGCCCGTCGCTGATCGAGACACGTTACGGCGCGCGATTGCAGGCCGATCTCTGGTCCACGCCGCTGCCGGGCATGATGTTCCAGGCTAGTGCCTATGCCTCGACGCTGGACCGGCGCCTCTGGGCGCGTGCCGCTCCCGGCTGGCAGATGCCGCTCGGCTTCTATGTCGGACCGGAGGTCGAAGCCTATCGCGAACGGGACTATCGCAAGCTGCGCCTTGGACTGCATCTGACGGGCCTGCGCCTGCTCGGCCTCGAATGGCGCCTCGCCGGCGGCTGGCAGCGCACCAGCGACCGGCCCTCGGAGGCTTACGCGACGCTCGGCCTGCACTGGCAGCGCTGACGAAAATGCGCGAACCCTCATCCTGAGGAGTCGCGAAGCGGCGTCTCGAAGGATGCTCCAGATGGCTCCGGAGCCTCGTGAAGCATTCTTCGAGACGCCAATCCCTTGGGAATGGCTCCTCAGGATGGGGGGCTCAGGGCACAAAACGGCCGCTACAGGCGAGCCGTCAGCCCTGCAACGCCCTGAGCGCTTCCGGCGTATCGACGTCGATGGCGATGGCCGGATCCTCGAAGGGAACCTCGACGACGCGGCTGCCGGCCTCGTCAAGCAGGCGGCGAGCCCCGCGATCCCCGGTCAGCAGCGAAACCGCAGGGAAGATCGGCCGCGCCAGCAGCACCGGGTTGCCGCGATGGCCGAACAGCGTCGGCACCACGGCCAGCGAATCCGGCTGCTGGAGATGGCTTTCGGCCAGGCGCTCGATGACCTGAGAAGTTACGTTAGGCATGTCGCCGAGCGAGATCACCGCCGCTTCGGCCTCGGACGGCAGTGCCGCCACCCCGGCGCGAACCGAGCCGGCGAGCCCCGAAGCATAATCGGGATTGTGCACGAAGCGGATCGGCAGGTCGGAAAGAGCGGCCTCCACCGCCTCCTTTTGATGGCCGGTGACGACCAGCACCGGATCGAGCCGGGCCTCGAGCTGCGCCTCGACGGCATAACGCACGATCGGCTTGCCGCGCAGCTCCTGCAGGAGCTTGTTGTCGGCGCCCATCCGGGTCGAGCGGCCGGCCGCCAGGACGATCCCGGCAATATGTCCGGGGCCATGTTGCCCCGGCGCGCGCGGCTGCGGCCGCGAGACGATCTCCATCAGCAACCCGCCCACGCCCATGCGCTGGACATCGGCGCGGCCGACGCGGATGCCCGCCAGATGGCGCTGCAGCACCCAGTCGAAGCTGTTCTCCTTGGGCGAGCGCGCGCAGCCCGGCGCGCCGATCACCGGCTTGCCGTCGATCTCGCCGAGCATCAGCAGATTGCCGGGATCGACCGGCATGCCGAGATGCTCGACCCGTCCGCCCGCCTCGATCAGCGCTTGCGGGATCACGTCGCGCCGGTCGGTGATCGCCGAGGCGCCGAAGACGACGATGATGTCGCTGTCGCCTTTCGCCAGCACCCCGATGCTCTCCGCCAGCGGCGTCGTCTCATGCGGCACGCGCCTGTCGGCCGAAAGGACCGCGGCCGCCGGCGCCAGCCGGTCCATCATGACGCGCATCGTCTTGTCGACGACGCTGGGCTTGAGCCCCGGCAGGATCGTCGAGATCACGCCGACCTTCGAGGGGCGATAGGCCGCGACCGCGATGGCCCGCTCCGGGCCGAGCGCACTGAGCGCCTGCTCGACCCGCGTTTCCGAGACGGCATAGGGAATGATCTTGACGGTGGCGATGAGCTCGCCGGCGACGACCGCCTTGAGTGCCGGCAGCGTCGCCACCGTGATCGCCTCGTCGACGGTGTTGAAGGCGTCGATCGCCGCGACATCGACCGTGAGCACGCCCGCCGTCGTCGCGAACATGTTGACGCGCCCCGTGAAGGGGGCTTCCGCGACGATGCCCTTGCCGGTCAGGCGCGCGGCAAGCCGCGAGGCCGCCTCGTTCTCCGCGACATCCCCGGGCTCCAACCGCACGGCGACGATCTCGCCGATACCGGCTCCGGCGAGCCCGGCCGCGATCTCCGCGGTGACCAGCGCGCCCTTCTTCACCGTCGTCGCGCCGGCCCGAATCGTATGGGCGGCGATGCAGCCGACGGAATCGGCGATGGCGATGGGGCCGAACTTCATGATGCGTGCCCTTTCAGGCGGGCTTCCTGCGCGGGCCGCGCAGGCTGCTCACGATCTCCGCCAGGATAGCGAGCGCGATCTCGGCTGGCGAGACAGCGCCGATATCGAGCCCGATCGGGGCATGGATGCGCCGTGTCACCTCCTCGCCGAACCCGGCCGCAGCGAGCCGCTCCAGCCGCTTGCCATGCGTCTTCCGGCTGCCCAGCGCCCCGATATAGAAGCAGTCCGAGCGGAGCGCCGCCGTGAGCGCGGGATCGTCGATCTTCGGATCATGCGTCAGCGCGACGAAGGCGGTGTAGCCGTCGAGCCCGACCTGCGGCAGGACCTCTTCGGGCCATTCCGGCAGCAGCGCCACGCCCGGAAAGCGCTCCGGGGTGGCGAAGGCCGTGCGCGGGTCGATGATCACGAGATCGAGATCGAGTTCCTTCGCCATCGGCGCCATCGCCTGCGAGATATGGACGGCGCCCGTCACGACGATACGCGGATGCGGCGCCTGCACGGTCAGGAAATAGGAAGCGCCCTCGGCCTCGACCATGCCGCTCTTGCCGGTGCGCAACTGCTTCTCGACGAGTTCGGCCAGCGGATCGGCCGCGATCTCGCCCTGCCGCACCAGCCGCTGCGCGCCGCTCGCGAGTTCGGTCACCAGCACCGCCGCGCGCCGCGCTGCGCGCTCGTCATTGAGCGCGGAGAGGATGGCGAGATCCACCGTTCAGCCCCTGTCGGTCGCGAGCTTCAGGCCGAGCGCGATCATCAGCGAGCCGCCGATCCAGCGCCCGAAGGCGAACCCTGTCCTGGTCTTCTTCATCGCTCCCACGACGAGCGAGGCGCCGAAGACGGTGACGAGATCGGCCGAGGAGAAGGCGAAATTGACCACCATGCCGAGGATCAGGAACTGCGCCCAGACCGGCAGCGAGCCGGCCGGATCGACGAACTGCGGCAACAGCGCGATGAAGAACAGCGCGACCTTCGGGTTCAGGATCTCGACGATGAAGGAATCCAATAGCGCCCGTTTCACCGTCTTCGGCGGCGCGATGGGCTGGTCGGGCGCGCCCAGGCGCGAGCGGATCATGCCGATGCCGATCCAGACGAGATAGATCGCGCCGGCGATCTTCACCGCCATATAGAGTTCCGGCACATGCTTGAACACGGCCGACAGGCCGAAGGCCGCGGCGAAGACGTGGACATAGCAGCCGAGATGGATGCCGAGCATCGCCATCAGCCCCGCCCTGCGGCCATGGCTGATCGTTTGGGCGGCGGTGTAGAGCAGCGCCGGCCCCGGAAAATACGCGACGAGGATGGTCACCGTCGCGAAGGCGACAAGGGTCTCCCAGGAGGCCATCAGTGCTTATCCTTGCTGCGAACCGGCTCGACATAGACCTTGATGCGCCCGCCGCAGGAGAGCCCGACCTTCCAGGCCGTTTCGTCTGCGACGCCGAATTCCAGGACCCGCGGCTTGCCCTCGGCGATGACGTCGGCGGCCTCGGCCACCACCGCCCCCTCGACGCAGCCGCCCGAGACGGAGCCAAGGAAATTCCCCTCCCCGTCGATGACGAGATGCGAGCCCACCGGGCGCGGCGCCGAGCCCCAGGTCTCGACGACGGTCGCGATGGCGACTCCACGGCCGGCCGCCGCCCATTCCTCGGCAGCGCGCAGGATATCGGTTTCGGTGCTGATCATGATGCCAATCTCCTCAGCCCTCATCCTGAGGAGCCGCGAAAGCGACATCTCGAAGGATGTTCCAGAGCAGGCTGGAGCATCCTTCGAGACGCGATCTGCGATCGCTCCTCAGGATGCGGGCTAGCTCCGCTAAGATCATGCCTCAACCCGTCTTCTTCAACCAGAGCCGCGGATCGCTCTCCCGCTCTGCGTCCCGCGACAGCGCAGCGCAGAGATCGGCCATCGCCGCGAGGTTGTGGATCGGCCGGAACGAGTCGACATGCGGCAGCATCGCCTTGATGCCGCTGGCGCGCGCCGCGAAGGCATCGTAGCGCAGCAGCGGGTTGAGCCAGACCAGTTGCCGGCAGGAGCGGTGCAGCCGGTCCATCTCGAAGGCGAGGCTGTCGTCGAGATGGCGCTCCAGCCCGTCGGTGAAGAGCAGCACCACCGCCCCGCCCGACAGAACCCGCCGCGACCAGACGCGGTTGAACATGTGCAGCGCCGTCGCGATGCGCGTGCCGCCCTCCCAGTCGGGCGCCGCCTTGCCGGCCAGCGCCAGCGCCTCGTCGGGGTCGCGCGCCTTCAGCATGCGGGTGACATTGGTTAGCCGCGTGCCGAAGACGAAGGAATGCACGCGCCGGCGCTTCTCGGTCAGCGCATGCAGGAAATGCAGGAAGATGCGCGAATATTCCGCCATCGAGCCGGAGATATCGACCAGCGCGACGACCGGCGGATGCACCTGCCCCCGCTCGCGGAAGGCGAGGTCGATCGAGCCGCCCCCGCCGCGCAGCGAGCGGCGGAAGGTGCGGCGCGGATCGATGCGCAGGCCCCGCGCCGCCGCCCGGAAGCGGCGCGTTTCGATGCTGTCATCCGGCAGGCTGAGCTCGGCGATGAGCTGCTTGGCGCGCGCGATCTCCGCCGCGCTCATCTGGGCGAAGTCGCGCGACTTCAACATCTCGCGATCGGAGACGGTGAGTCGCGCCGTGAGCTCGGTGAGCTCCGCCGGCGGCTCGTCCTCGCGTGGCGGCGGGGTGAAGGCTTCCGCCACCCTGAGCGCCCCGGCTTCCGCCTTCTCCGGCTGGCGCTCGGCGCCGGGCGAGACCGGCGACATCTGCGCCATGATCTTCTCGATCAGGTTGCGTCGGCGCCAGAACAGCCGGAAGGCCTGGTCGTAGACCGCGCTGTCCTCATGCTTCTTCACGAAGATCGCATGCAGCGCCCAGTACATCTCCTCACGCCCGCCGAGCGCGCCCTCGGCCAGCGCCTCGACAGCCTCGGTGACGGCCCCCGGCCCGACCGGCAAGCCGGCCGCGCGCAAGGCACGAGCGAAATAGGCGACGTTCTCGGCGAGCTTCCCGCTCACGCTCCGACCGTCTCCGTCATGAACACCTTCTGGACGATCTGCCAGCGGCTCTCGATCTTCAGCAGGGACAGAAGGTCTGTGAAGTAGCGCGGCGGCATCTGGCACTTGACCTTGACCAGCGCCAGCGTCGGCCCGACGAGATCGATGGTCAGGATGTGGTCGTCGCGCTGAAGCCCGCTCGCCTGTGGCGACGGCCGGTTGCGCACCAGTTCGAGCCATTGATCGCACAGCAGGATCTGGATCGTGCCGTCCTCGCGGGCCGTGGTCAGCGCGCTGGTGGGATGGAAGACATGGGCGAGCTTCTCGGCGTTGCCCTCATAGAGCCCGTCGAGATAGGTCCGCACCGTGGCTTCGACGGCCTTGATGTCCGCATTCATGACAGCCTCCCTCGCGCCTCGCCAATCGGTCTGCTGCCGCGGTCGGTGGATCAGCGCCCCGCCTCGGCCTTGGCCTGATCCAGCAGCTCCTTCACCTTCGAGCCCTGCATCGCCTGGATGTCGTCCTGATACTTCAGGAGCGCGCCCAGCGTATCGGAGACGATCGCGGGATCGAGCGCAACCGCATCGAGCTCGACCAGCGCCGTCGCCCAATCCAGCGTCTCGGCAACGCCCGGCGCCTTGAACAGCTCTTCCTTCCGGATCGCCTGCACGAAGGCGACGAGCTGCTTCGAGAGCTTGCCCGGAGCCTCCGGCACGCGCGCCTTCAGGATGGCGAGCTCGCGCACCGCATCGGGATAGCCGACCCAGTGATAGAGGCAGCGACGCTTCAGCGCGTCATGGATCTCGCGCGTGCGGTTGGAGGTCAGGATCACGATCGGCGGCTCGGCCGCCTTGACCGTGCCGAGCTCGGGGATCGTCACCTGCGCATCGGCCAGCACTTCCAGCAGGAAGGCCTCGAAGGCTTCGTCGGTGCGGTCGAGCTCGTCGATCAGCAGGATCGGCGGCCCGCCCTCCTGCGGCTCCAGCGCCTGCAGCAGCGGCCGCTTGACCAGATATTTCTCGGAGAAGATATCGCCTTCCAGCCGCTCGCGGTCTCCGGCAGCACCACCCGCCTCAGCCAGCCGGATCGCCATCATCTGCCCGGCATAGTTCCACTCATAGACGGCGGAGGCGAGGTCGAGCCCCTCATAGCATTGCAGCCGGATCAGCCGGCGCCCAAGCCCCGCCGCCAGCACCTTGGCGATCTCGGTCTTGCCGGTGCCGGCCTCGCCCTCCAGCAGCAGAGGCCGCTTCATCCTGAGCGCCAGGAACAGCACGGTCGCGAGCGCGCGGTCGGCGACATAACCCTGCCCCTGCAGAAGCGAGAGCGTCGCGTCGATGGAAGCCGGGATGCGGGAGGAATTCAGCATGCTCGTTCTCTAACGCGGCAGCGCCGGCGAAGGAAGGCGTGGCGGCGCACAGCCATGCTGCTGACATGGCGGGGTGGCAGGAATTGTAGCCTCCAGCCGCCGGCCTTCCGACACGAAGACAACGGAGCACGGATCATGAGCACCGAACAGATCGCCAAGGATTTCACCGCCCTCCTCAAGGAAGGCAAGCACGACGAGGCCGCCAGCCGCTTCAACGCCGAGGATATCGTCAGCTATGAGAACATGCCGGGGCCGATGGCGGTCTGCCGCGGCAAGGAAGCGGTCAGGCAGAAGGGCGAATGGTGGGCCGCCCATCACGAGATGCACGACTTCAGCAGCGAAGGTCCCTATCTCAACGGCGACCAGTTCGCGGTCCGCTTCCATGTCGACGTCACCGTCAAGGAAACCGGCGAACGGCGGATCATGGACGAAGTCGGCCTCTACACGATCGGAGACGGCAAGATCGTCGAGGAACGCTTCTTTTATTGACGCGCCTCGCGTCAATCCTGGGCGAAGCAAAGCGCAGACCCGGGAATCTCGTGACGAGAAGGCGCTGATTGGCGCCCTCCCCGGCCCGAGATGCTCGGGTCAAGCCCGAGCATGACGCGCGATGGCCAGCTCAGGCTTTTCCTGTCGCCTGCGCCACGGCCTGCTTGGCCATCACGCCGATCAGATGGGCGCGGTATTCGGCATCGGCATGGATGTCGCCATTGATGCCCTTCGCCGTATGCTTCAGCCCGTCCAGAGATTTCGGCGCGAAGCGGGCCTTCAGCGCGGCTTCAGCTTCGGGCCAGCGGAAGAC